>JACYLR010000157.1 GCA_015272465.1 Gloeomargaritaceae cyanobacterium C42_A2020_066 | reverse complement strand
CCGCAGGGCCGGCCGGCCGGCTGTTGTGCCCTATTAGACCTGGGGCAATGGTTTGGGGGGCAACGGGTTTCAGCCCTAGGGGTGGCAGCCGTGGCCATCGCCCCCGACTTCCGTGGCCAAGGGGCAGCCCTTCACCTGATGCAGCAAGCTCTCCAGGAAATGGCAGACCGGGGCGCGGCCTTGTCGGCGCTCTATCCCGCCACCCAGACCCTCTACCGACGCGTGGGCTATGGCCCAGGGGGGATGTTTGGCAACTGGGAACTGCCCCTGCACACCCTTGATCCCAAGCGCATCCTGGCAGGAGACCCACCCCTAGACTGGCGGCCGGCCGACCCTGGTGCGACAGACCTGCACCCCCTCTACACCCAATGGGCCAGACCTCAATCTGGCTGCCTCGATCGCAGTCCCGTCATCTGGGGCGAAGTCCTCAAACCCGAAGATGAAATCCCCGCAAGTACGTACCAGGTTTTTGATGGGGACCGCTCCGTCGGCTATATTGCGCTGGCACAGACACGCCAAGGACGGGACACAGTGCTCCATGTCCGGGACTGGGTGGCGCTGACGCCGACGGCCGGCCGGCATCTTTGGGCTTTTGTGGCGAGATATCAGAGTCAAGTGGACACCCTGCGCTGGCGCGGCCCAGCCCTCGACCCGATGCTCACACTGCTTCCAGAACAACGGGCCAAGGCCATCACCCTGATTTCCTGGTTTACCCGCATACTCAACGTCCCCCAAGCCCTCAGTCAGCGAGGTTACCCGGCCGGCCTGACCGGTGAACTCCACCTCCAAGTGATTGACCCCTTTCTCACAAACAATCACGGCAACTGGGTTTTACAGGTCAGCCAAGGCATCGGGCAAGCAACCCCAGGGGGAAGGGGTGACGTGATACTGACACACCAAGGCCTTGCCTCCCTGTATACAGGTCTATACAGTGGCCATCAATTGGCGGCGCTAGGTCACATCGAAGGAGATACACCTGTTCTACACTGGGCATCGACCCTATTTGCCGGGACAACGCCCTGGATGCCTGATTTCTTTTAGCCCGCCATGGATGCCAGCGTCACCTCTTATCGAATAATCTACGCTTGGGGCGGGATCATCGCTGCCAGCCTAATGGGGGCGGGGGTCGCGCTGGCTGCCATCGTCAACCCAGCCCACCTACAGAGACTTCTCACCACCCGCCAATGCCAGAGCTGTGACTTGGGGCAGGCCGACCTCCAGGGTGCCGACCTTCAAGGGGTCGTCATCCGCCAATCCGATCTGCGGGGAGCCAACCTGGAGGGTGCCAATCTCCGCCAAGCCGACATCCAGAACAGCATCCTGATCGCCAGCAACCTCAACAACGCCAATCTAGAAGCCACCAACCTTAGTGGCTCGTTCCTCGTCAGTGCCAAGTTGGCCAACGTCCAGTTACAAAACGCAACCTTGATTCGCACTGACTTTCGAGACGCTACCCTGAGCAATAGCAACCTTCAAGGGGCCAATCTCCAAGGAGCGCTCCTTGTCGGAGCACGGGCTAATGGCGTCAATCTCCAGGGTGCCAACCTAAGTTCGGCCGGCCTTAAAGATGCACTCCTTAGTCAGTCCAACCTTGTAGAGGCCAATCTTCAAGGGGCTATCCTGCGGGGAGCCAATCTCAACGGCACCAATTTAAGTCGGGCCAACCTACGCGGCGCAAACCTCTACTATGCGGATCTCAGCAATGCAAACCTTTATGGGGCAGATTTAAGTGGCGCCATACTGCTTGGTGCCCGGTTTCGCGGCACGACCATGCCAGATGGTAGTATCCGTAGCAACTAGCATTCCTTGAAAAGATCATGGAAACACCATTAGTCTCAGTTATAATCCCCTGTTATAATCAGGGTCAATATCTTCAAGAAGCCATTAAAAGTGTACTGAAGCAGACCTACAAGAGTCGGGAAATTATTGTCATTGACGACGGCTCCAAAGATAATACTCGTGAAGTCAGTGAAAGCTTCACCGAGGTGAAGTACATTTTCCAGCACAACCAGGGAGTTTGTGCAGCAAGAAATCAAGGTATATCCATTGCCAAAGGCAAATATCTGGTCTTTCTTGATGCAGATGACAAATTACTGGAAAATGCTCTCAAAGTTGGCGTCCATGCCCTAGAGACTCACAACGACGCTGGTATGACCTTTGGACGCGCGTACTGCCAGGATCAAGAGGGAAGTGTCAAGCGTGCCTCGCCAGAGGTAAAGACATGTTCCTATGCAGATCTACTCAGTTTCAACACTATCTGGCACCCGGCCTGCGCCATGTTCAGAACAAAGGCATTGGCAAGCATTGGCAACTTCGACACGACCCTAGTAAACTGTGGCGACTACGATATTTATCTAAAGCTTTCTAGGATTTATCAAATCCACTGTACCCCCCAATTTATCTCCACCTACATCTCCACGGAGAATAGTCTGTCTACTAATAAGCTCAGGGCTTTTAGATATATGTTTCAGATTCGGCGTTCGCATGTAAAATATGTACGCCATATCAAAGAGCTCTCAAAAGCATATCAAGAAGGAAATTATTTTTATCAGAGCTACTATGGCACACCTCTGTTTTCCAAGTTACTAGACATTTTGAAAAATCATGACTTCAAAAGCCCGCTGCTTCAAGAGATCTTGCGAGAATTCATAGTCCATCACCCCCGCTGGTTTATCCTAAAAGTAATAAGATATTGCATCACAAAAATTACGGGTGGCAAGCTATCGCCCCAAGTTGGATAAACCATGGTGTCTCAACATGAACCTACAGTTTCCGTAATTGTTCCTTGCTACAACCAGGCCGCTTATCTTTCTGCTGCGATCGAAAGCGTCAATGCGCAAACCTGGAAAAGCTATGAAGTCATTGTTGTCAATGACGGATCAAAAGACAATACGGACGAAGTTGCTCGGCGTTACGAGACAGTACATTATCTTGAGCAAGCCAACCAAGGTGTATCTTCAGCGCGGAATAATGGCTTAAAGATTGCCAGAGGAAAGTACATTGTTTTCTTGGACTCTGATGATGTGCTTTTACCCACAGCATTTGAGTCAGGTATTCAGACGCTTGAACGCCAGCCACTAGCGGCTTTTGTATCTAGTTGTTGTGAGCTTAGAACACGTAATGGGAAGCAGTTGACCTGCTCACCAGAAGTTTCCAATCCATCTTACGAAGAACTTTTACGGCGCAACTATATATGGCATCCTGCCAGCGTTATGTTCCGAAGAGAATCTCTTGATAAAATAGGAGGGTTCGATTCACAATACAAAGTGTCACAAGACTTCGATATATATATCAGGCTAGCAAGGGTGAATATTATCACCAGTACAGCTATGGTCAATTCAATCTACTATAAAACCGAGAACAGTCTGTCTAGTAATTCGATCCTCTTAATACGGGACAAAATCTCCATTTATGAAAGGGAAGCACAATATCTCGAAGGAAGCGCTGGCCTAGCGAATGCCTATCGAGAAGGATATCAATATTACTTAAATACTTATGGCGGCGAGGCCGTATTCACGTTTTTACACCAACTGATAAATTTACAACTTAGCGAGGAACAAATCAATAATATTATCCATGTTCTTCTCATACGACATCCTGTTTGGTTCGCCAAACAGCTCATCCACCAATTCCTTAAAAGTCGCAAGAGAAAATCAGGCAGTCCAGTGTTGAATTAGCCGTGCACAAGTTCAGAAAAGTAACCGGATAACAAGCAGACACATCCCCATGAATCGCATTGCTCTTCTCAGCGTATCTGACAAGTCAGGTCTAATTGAGCTAGCCACCCCACTTATTGAGGAGTTTGGTTTCAGATTGATCAGTAGTGGTGGAACAGCCAGAGCTCTACGGGCTGCTAGTCTTCCTGTTACTGAAGTCTCGGAGTATACGGGTTTTCAGGAAATGTTGGGAGGCCGGGTGAAGACCCTTCATCCGCGTGTTCATGGTGGCATTTTAGCTCGCAGAGGTCTCCAACAAGACCTGCAGGATCTAGTTGACTGCGATATTCCACCGATTGAGTTGGTCGTTGTCAATCTATATCCCTTTGAGGAAACAATTAAGCGCCAAGATGCTTCCCTTGAAGATGCTATTGAGAACATTGATATCGGTGGCCCTGCATTGCTACGCGCTGCTGCCAAGAACTACGCTTATGTGACTGTCTTGTGTCAGTCTGAGCAGTATGCTGACTACCTTCGGGAACTCCGACAACATGGAGAAACCAGCCTTGGATTTCGACAGCGATGCAGCCTATCAGCTTTCCATCTCACAGCAGCTTATGATCAGCTAGTCAGCGACTACCTCCAACGCCAATTCAAAGATACTCTGTTGGAAACTTCGGATACGTGGCATTTGCGGGGTCGGGTAAAACAAGAGCTCCGATATGGTGAAAACCCACATCAGACAGCAACCTGGTACGCCACAGCGGGAACTCCTCAAGGTTGGACTACAGCAAAACAACTGCAAGGCAAGGAACTCAGTTACAACAACCTTCTAGATCTCGAAGCCGCTCGCAGTTTAATAGCGGAGTTTCCCACAAGCCGGCCGGCCGTGGCGATCATTAAGCATAACAATCCCTGCGGTGTTGCACAGCACGAGAATCAGGAGCAAGCCTATCGTATGGCTTTTGCTACAGATTCTGTATCTGCGTTCGGCGGTATTGTCGCCTTGAATACCGTACTGTCTGCAAGTACAGCTCTGGCACTGACTGAAACATTCCTGGAATGCATAGTCGCGCCTGAAATCGAGCAGGACGCTATTGCTATCTTGCAGAGGAAAAGCAACTTACGAGTGATGATTTTGCCAAACCCAACCGATAGTCACAATGTCCATCTCCGGATGATTGCTGGTGGATTTCTTCTACAGTCTGCGGATAACTTAGAGGAATCACTCAGAGAGTGGACTACTGTAACCGGCCGGCCGCCTAGCGAGACTGAGTTAGAAGACCTGCTATTTGCTTGGCGGGTTGTTAAACACGTTAAGTCCAATGCCATTGTTGTAGCCAAAAGAGAAGTCACCCTTGGTATTGGCTGTGGGCAAACCAACCGTGTAGGAGCCGTAAAACTAGCCCTGGAAGCTGCCGGAACCAATGGTCAGGGGAGTGTTTTAGCCAGTGATGCTTTCTTTCCGTTTAAAGACTCAGTACTCGCCGCCGCCCAAGCTGGAATTACCGCTATTGTCCAACCTGGAGGCAGCCTGCGCGACCAAGAATCTATTGAAGCAGCGAATGAGCATGGGATAGGAATGGTATTCACAGGTAGAAGACACTTTTTACACTAAACCTATAAGAGTAGGGGGATGACATGAAGAGAGGCTCATCTGTGGGACGAGCCTCTCCTATTTGGAATATTACCCTGGCA
>JACYLR010000187.1 GCA_015272465.1 Gloeomargaritaceae cyanobacterium C42_A2020_066 | reverse complement strand
AAATCTTAGCTCATCATTGTAGATAGCGCTGCATGGTAATTTAAATCGGCTATATGACAGTTTATGTTCGGATTCGGGATAGTAAATTCTGGATTGAAGAAGATTGGACTGAAGACGGCATCGCTACTGATTTAGTTCGTGCAGGGGTTCCTAGAGAGGATATTGTGTTGGCATTTCATGAGCCAAAAATGCGACAGTACACAGATTTTGCAGTTGCGTTGTAGTAGCGGCGCAGGCTAACTTCACCGTTACGCCCCAGCGACAGAACTATATGATTCCTTCGGGAGTAATTAGTTGTAAGCCTTTCATGAACGCAAAACCCGTCACAGATTGGATGTATTCACCCCTTAGCGTCATCATCCGGGAGCAGTGAGGCAAATTTCGCAAACACCTCGGCTTCGGTTAGGTTTGCAGTCTCATTGGCAAACGCGTAATAGCTGGGTTTCCTGTCAATGAAAATCTGCTCCTTGAACCCAAACTCAGGGCCATCCTGAAACAGGCCGGCCGGCACAAAGTAGTCACCCGTGGGCACCAATCGGTAGAACATATGAGTTCCGCATTCTCCGCAGAAGGCGCGTTCAGCCCATTCCGAAGATCGGTACACTTTCAACTTTTCCTCGCCCACAAGAGACACCTCCGTGCCACAGGCCAACCCCAGGGCTGGGCCGCCCCCCCAACGCCGACATATGCCGCAATGGCAAGCATCCACATGGGTTGTGTCAGGCGACTGGATCACGATAGCCCCACAGAGACAGTGGCCTTTCATACCTGTTACCTCAGTGTGCGGGTAGGATGATGCGAACGATGAGGGGTATTGACTATAAGTTAGCTTCGGGCGGCTTCCGCAACCAGGGCAACTTCATCCGTTGCCAACTGTTCCCGGAGACTGGACGCAGCCTCACTCCCAATCTGCTGGAGAGCCTGGGCTACGCGCAGCCGCACCTGCCAGTCCGGGTGGTTGACGAAGGGAACCAGGAGCGGCACGGCCCGCTGTTCTCCCAACTCCCCCAGGGAGCCGATGGCGGCCGCCTGGATCAACTCCAAGGGGGAACCCAGGGCTTCCGTCAATAACTCAAAGGCATCGGGATTGCCCAGGGTGCCTAATGCGGCAATGATGCTGAACTGCACCAGCCACTCGTCGGTAGCTCGATACACCTCGGCTAGTATCGGCAGCACATCCGTATACTTCAGACCCGCCAAGGCATCGGCAGCGGCAGCCCGCACATCGGGTTCCCTATCCTGGAGCAAACGAGCCTCCAGTGCTTCCCGCGCCACAGCCCGCTCCGCCGATCCCAAGCTGGTCATGTGGGCAATCTGGCTGACGGCCGCGTAGCGCACCCGGGCGCTGGTGTCTTCCACCATGGGCCTCAACAGGGCAAAGGCAACTTCCGTCTCCAAGGCGCGACACCGCTCAACCCCCCGCAACCGCTGCCCCCAGTCCGGGTCATTCAAGAGGGCCTCCACGGCCGGCCGCTCACTCACGGGAGGTCTCCTGGGCCAGGGTGCGGACAATGTCCCCGCGGGTAATAATGCCGATCACCTTGGATTCGGCATCGACCACGGGCAGGCGCTGCACCCGCCGTTGGGTCATCAGGTGAGCTGCCGCGGTCAGGGGCTTATCGGCCGTCACGGTCACTGGATGGGGTGTCATCACATCGCCCACCGTAGCCCCCAGGGCCTTGTGGAGTTCCTGGCGGTAGTGACGGGGATTCTCCAGCAGGATGATGGCATCCATGAAGGTTAGGTAGGTGGGCGGTTTAAGGCCCTGCTGCCGCTCCAAAATATCTAGGTTGGAGAGAACACCCACCAGGTGTCCCTGGACATCCACCACCGGCAAGCCGCTGATCTGGCGCTCGACGAGTAGGTGAATGGCTTCCTCAATCGGCGTTTCAGGATGAACCACCAGGGGTGCTGGGGTCATGGCGTCGGCAACGGTCATGGCCATGGGGGAGTATCCAAACCCTCGTAGACCTATTGTACGGGGAAGGGGGAACGGCAGTCCGGCCAGGCTGTCTCCATCAGGGCCTGCCAACGGGCCGCATCCGGCCGGCCGAGGTGGCATTCGATCACCGTCCCCTGTGACCAAGACTGACGCCAAAGGAGGGTCGCAATTCCCTGGAAGCGCGCCGGGAGTGCCCGGTTGAGACCCAACCCCTCAAATCGATGGGGACGGCGGGCAGTGCCCAAGTGACTCAGGGGCGGCCAAGCGTCATCGGCCAGCCGCAGGGGCACGAGGTCTGAAGGGCGTACCCAAACGCGTGAGTGGTCAGCCTGAGCCTGGGCCAACCGCTCTAGCCAGGGATTCTCACGATTCTGAAGACCGACTCGAAAGTTGTGCTGACAGAGCCGCAGCAGGTTAGCCGTAGCACCGTCCTCGGTCAGGGTGACGGATTGGAAGGGGGATAACCGGCCGGCCGCGTCGCCAAACACGGCGAGGGCTAGGGAGAGTCCCCCTTCCCCCGCAAAATCCCAAAGCTGGTAGTCTCCAGTAGGTGCCCATTCAACAGTAGCCACGGTTAACCTTGTGCTTCCCCTGGTTATTTGCTCTAGATTACTAAACTTGACTAGGGTTATCGTTAAAACGTAGATACCTACACTGGCTGGCACCAGTCTAGATGCTGGACATCTCGACTCTGGGCTGAATCGGCTGGCCCTAGGCTGGTTATGCTAGATCAATGGCCCTGGATTACGAGAGGAGGCTGTCATGCTTGACTGCCTACAAGCTGCTTGCTTCTTCATCTGCAAAGCGTATGAAAGCGGGCGAGAGGAACAAATCACGAATATGAAGGTGCAAAAGCTACTCTATTACGCTCAAGCACTGTATCTTGCCCTTTTCGACAGTCCTTTATTTGAGGACGAGATTCAAGCCTGGCGCTATGGGCCTGTTTGCCCCCGTGCTTATCAGTTCTACTCTAAGTTTGAAGCTGATCAGCTACCCTTGCCAGATTATTCATCCTTATCAGAAATCAACGGAGAGATCGCCGAGCTTCTTGAAGAAGTGTGGGACTACTTTGGTGAGTATCATGCCTATCAACTGAGTGATATGACCCACGTTGAGTTTCCTTGGAAGAAAGCCCGTAGAGGATTGCCTAAAGATGCGGCTTCTACAGAGGTAATACCCTTGGAAGATTTAAGATTATTGGGTCAACAGAAGTTGGAAGAAGTGGAACGGGAGAATCCTGTCTATTCCGCTGCGCTTGCACATTTGCTCAAGCAATCCTTTGGTGAAGATTCAGGAAAGCCTGAATATATAAAACAAGGGGAAGTGCATGACTGGCTCACTTCCCTTCTTGCTTCAGAAAACGGATAGTTTTGAGAAGTCATTCAAAAAATTGGCCAAGAGTAATGCCTATCGAGGTGAAGCGCTAGAGATCATTAGTCAGTCGTTAGAGAACTTGCAAGAAGATCCCTATCCAACCAATGCAAGGGATGAGCCTCTGCCAAGTGGCGTGAATCTCAACAGGGACTGGACACTTCATAAACTGGAGATCAGAGTTGGCAAAGGTGCTGCCGGTCAGGTACGCCTGATCTATTTGGTCAATGAAGGTCAGCGGGTTCTGCGGCCCCTATGGCTATACAGGCACGAGCAATTCAGGAAACGCCCCTCGGATCAAGACCTTAGGATTGTGATTGAAAGCGCACTGGAATAACATCTACTCCCCTGGCGAAGCCCGCACCCGTTGTTTACCTGGATCGTAGGCTGCCAATGGCCCGACTACGGCCGGCCGGCGGCGCTGCTGACCATCCACAAACCCCACCTCTACGGGAGTGCCCCCTGTGGCAAACTCTGGCGTGAGTTGGGCCAAGGCAATACTGCGCTTCAGAATCGGTGAAAACGTGCCACTGGTAACCTGACCCACCCGCCAGCGCTCGCCAGGGGCATACACCGGTTGTCCCAATTGACAGGCCACCTCCGGCCCCTCCAGCACGAGGCCAACGGCGACCCGCGGCGGATGAATCCGAATCTGTTCTAAGGCTTTCCGTCCGATCAGTTCCGGTTTCTTGAGGGAGACGGCCCACCCAATCCCGGCTTGGTAGGGGGAGATTAAATCGTCAAACTCCCGGCCGGCCGCCAAGAGGCCCGCCTCAATCCGGGCAATGTCTAGGGCTTGCATTCCCAGGGGCAACAGGTCGTAGGGCCGGCCGGCCGCCATCAGAGCTTGCCAGAGGGCCGGGGCATGGGCTGGATCGACAAACAACTCGTAGCCCAGTTCACCTGTGTAACCGGTGCGGGAGAGGAAAACGGGAACACCGGCGACAGTGCCGACAGCACACTGGAAGTACCCCAACGCATCCAAGCTAAGGGCCTGGAAACCGGGGGCCAACTCCGTCAGCGGGCGCAGCACCTCCCGCGCGACCGGCCCCTGGAGTGCCAGGTTGTGCCAGCGGTGACTGACCGGTTCGACCGTAACCTGGAGGTTGTGCTGCTGGGCGACCTTTTGCCACCACTCCCCATCCCGGTCGCAGTTACCCACGTAGCGAAACTGGGTTTCCCCCAGGCAAAAGACAATGCCGTCGTCAATGATGCCGCCGTGGGGATTGGGTAAACAGCCGTAGCCTGCCTGACCCGGTTGCCAGGAGGCCACGTTCCGGGAAAAGACCCGCTGTACCAGGGTTCGGGCATCGGGGCCACAGATGTCAAACTTGCGTAGGACTGAGAGATCCATCAGGGCAACCCGCTCCCGCAGGGCGTAGTACTCCGCCTGGGGGCCATATCCTGCAAAATCCTGGGGCACCCAGAAACCGTTGTATTCACTGAGGTGATCTGTCAGGGCGCGGATAGGGGGCGTAAACCCACTGTCCTGGGTGAGGCGTACCGGTGCTTCCGGGACAGACCGGCGGCCGATGGCCCTCGGGAAGGCTTGATCGGACGCGTAGACCCGCACCAAAATCGGGGTTGGCTGCCAGCCATTGGCCGGGTCAATATCATCCGGGCAGGCCGAGGTGGCACAAAGCAAATCCGCTTGGGCACACAGCAGCACGTAGTCCCCCGGTCGCGACCAGGATTCCCCGGCATGGATCGTGCCGTCCGGTTGGACTTCAGTGTTGAAAAAGTAATTGATCGCTGGCCAGCCCGGCCGGCCGGGAATCCCGTGGGGGGCAAGGACGCGGTTAAAGTTCTCGCTGCAACTGGTATGGCCTGGATAGCCAGCATCTTCGTAGTAGCGGGCCGTACAGGCCAGTAGAAAACTGTCGTGGCGACCACAGGTATCTTGAATGACCTCCACCAACGCCTGCATCTGCTGGGAGTAGTAGCGGCCGCAGAGGCCCACCTGGGGCGTTGCCAACCCCATCAGGGTACGCGTCACCGTGGCGTCGAGGCCCTCGTTCAGGTCGCCAGCCGCAAAGGCGAGGAAGTCGGAGCACTGGCAGCCTGCCACGTCCAGGATTTGGATGTACTG
>JACYLR010000097.1 GCA_015272465.1 Gloeomargaritaceae cyanobacterium C42_A2020_066 | reverse complement strand
AAACCGCCATCCTCAGCCGCCGGCTCGGCCACAACACGGTCATTGTCATTGAACAGGTGGAGGAAGCGGAGGTGATTCTTGCGGTCAGCCGGGAATTGGGCATCCGGCCGGCCGTGGGGGTGCGGGCCAAGCTGAGCACCAAGGGTGTGGGGCGCTGGGGCACCTCCGCTGGGGATCGGGCCAAGTTTGGTCTGACGGTGCCGGAAATGCTGGGGGTGGTCGAGACCCTGCAGGCGGGAGAGGCTCTGGACTGCCTGCGCCTCCTCCACTTCCACATCGGTTCCCAGATTTCCTCGATCAGCGTGATCAAAGAAGCCCTGCGGGAAGCGGGCCACATCTACGCCGAACTCAAGGCCCTGGGGGCAGCCATGGGCTATCTCGACGTGGGCGGGGGTCTTGCGGTCGATTACGACGGCTCCAAGACCAACTTCTACGCCTCGAAGAACTATTCGATGCAGAACTACACCAACGATGTGGTGGCGGCCGTCAAGGACATCTGCACCGTGCGGGGCATTCCGGTGCCCACGATCGTCAGCGAAAGTGGCCGGGCCATTGCAGCGCACCAATCAGTGTTGGTCTTCAATGTCCTCGGGGTAGGAGAGCGTCAGGTGCCGACGCCCCAGCGGCCGGCCGAGGATGCGCCCCTAGTGCTCCGCAACCTCTACGAAACCTGGGAATCCCTGTCCCCAGACAACTACCAGGAGATCTACCACGACGCCCACCAGTTCAAGGACGAGGCGATCAGCCTGTTCAACCTGGGCTACCTGACCCTGGCCCAGCGGGGAACCGTGGAGCAGCTTTACTGGGCCTGTTGCCAACGGTTGCTGGAGATTACCCAGAGCCGGGAGTACATCCCCGATGACCTGGAGGACTTGCCCAAAAGCCTGGCCGCCCTCTACTACGTCAACCTATCGGTGTTTCAGTCCGTACCGGATAACTGGGCCATTGACCAACTTTTCCCGATCATGCCCCTTCATCGCTTGGATGAGGAACCGGCCAGCCGGGCCACCCTGGCGGATCTCACCTGTGACAGCGACGGTAAAATTGACCAGTTTATTGACCTCAAGGATGTCAAACCCTTTCTGGAACTACACCGGTTAAATCCCGGAGAACCCTACTACCTGGGCCTGTTTTTGGGCGGAGCCTACCAGGAAATCATGGGCAATCTCCACAACCTTTTTGGGGACACCAATACCGTTCATATTCGCTTGACCCCTGGAACCTATCGGATTGAGCATGTAGTACGGGGTGATACCATGCGAGAAGTTTTGGGCTATGTCCAGTACGATCCGGAGGATCTACTGGAGAATATGCGTCGCCAAACGGAACAGGCCCTTCAGGATAAACACATCACCCTAGCCGAGGCCCAGAAGCTGCTCCAAAACTACGAGGACAGCCTGAACCGCTACACCTATCTGACGGATTGAAAGACCGAATCTAACGGGCACTTCTATCGATTCAGACTCGTCACTGCTTGTTGACAATAGAAGGCTGTGAACTGGGTTCCCCAAGCCAGTCCACGCTCAAGGGTTGGGGCTATCAGCCTATAGTTCCCATAGTTTATAGAGGTGTCCTAAACTCATCATCCTCAAGCAAGCATTGACAGCACTGACAGCACTGCCCAAGGCAACAGTCCCCATGACCGTGACGGCCCAACTCAGCCATTAGATGGGGGCTTTTTCAGGAATTGGTAGAGCAGGTACGCCCCCCCTGCCAGAACCCCCACACTGATCAGCAGGCTGACCAGCCGCATCACAGTGCTCAGCACCGCCAAGCCCCCTAGTACACCGCCCCCCAACACGATTAACCGGCCGGCCGGCGGCAGGCTCTGGTACCAGCGTTGCAACCGCTGGCCCTGGGAGGGGGAACTCGTAGGTGATACTGGAGGTGGGGATTGGGTTTGTTGCCATTCTTGCTCCACCGCCCGCATCAGACGGCGCAGGCGTTCCTGAATTCGGGGGTCGGGGGAAGAACTCATGGCAGTCCCAGGGTGACTTACCGGCATTGTACGGCCGGCCCAGGAACCCTACCTAGTCTTCAGCGTCGGCAAAGGGTAGTGGGAGTGTAACTATGACTCAAGGACACGCAATGCAACGGTGGGGTCTATGGGGTAGCTTGGGCTTCGGGGGGGTGGTGACCGCGGCCTGTCTGGCATGGGCTGGGCCGGTGGCGCTCGCTCCCAACTTCAGCCCTGATCCGATGGTTCTCAGTGGTAATGGCGGGGGATCGGTGGATACGGGCAACTGCGGCTTTACCAATCGTCAACCGGATCAGCGGCTTCAGGTGACCGGCGACTTGCCCTATGTGCGGATCACGGCCCGGGGCGGCAGTGACCTGACCTTGCTGGTGGATGGCCCCGACGGCCGCTTCTGCGCCAGTAGCCTGGATGCTCGCGGGCCACAGATGAGTGGCTACTGGCGGGCGGGCCTTTACAACCTCTATATCGGCACGCGGGTGCGAGGGGCCAGCAGCGCCTACCGCCTGGAAATCACTCAGCAGCGCTAGGGATCAGGGATAACCTCTGCCGCCACTCCGGCACGAAGCCCTGCCAGAACTGGGTGGTGATGTGTTGCTGCCAAGTACGATGTACCCGGTCTTGCCAACCTGCGGGGGGGCTGACGGCCGCAGGGGCGCGGATCGCTGACTCACTGAACCAATCAATCAGACTCAAGCCTGCCACCCGCACGAGGACGGCCGCCGCCGCCCCCTGCATCGCGCCCCCTAGCGCGTAGGTGAGGCCATGACTTTTTAACAACGGGCCGACGGTCTGCGTCACCACTTCCACCAACCCTAACTGGGCCAGCGCAGGAGCAAGGGTTATCATCACTTGGCGGGCTTGGGCCAGGGAGCGGGGCGCCTCGTAGAGGGTGGCTAATTCTTGGACCAGTTGGATGCCCAAACTGCCAGTCATCACTAGGTCAATCACCGGCAGGGGACTGGCGAAGGCAATGCCCGCGGCGAGCCATTGGTAGCGCTCCACCAGTGCAAGTGCCCGTTGGCGGCGATAGGTGTTGTGGACTTGGGCGATCTCCGTCTGGAGACTGCGGCCGGCCGCCAGCACCTGTGCATAGCGCCAAGTCAGACAATGCTGGGGGCTGAGGTCGGCGAGGGCTTGGTGCAGCAAACGCGGGCCAGACTTAACGTGTCCGATAGGCGGCAAAACCGTCACCAGACAGGTTGCGTGATCGAATCCCCGCAGGTGCCGATAGAGCCGTTGGAGAATCTGTTGCTCATCCGAAGCACTGAGGTCGGCCGGCCGATTCCAGACCACCCAGACGGGCTGGGCCGTTGCGTGCCACGCTTGGAGGATAGCTAGGTCACTGGCAGTCAAGTCTTCCGCCGTTACCCAGAGTTTGAGGTCGGCCAAACTGCTGGCATCGGACACAAGAGCATAACCCTGAGAGGCAAGGGTCGCGCCGATCGCCGCGCCGCCACTGCCCGCTTGTCCCGCGCAATGTATCTGCACACCGGAGACTATCAGGGCACGGTTCAGTCCCGCCCACTTTTCCCGCAGCACCGTCTGGGGGTGTCCCAAGTCGTGTTCCAGTCGGTCGAGTTCTGCCGTCAGGGTGGCCAGGGTTTGCCGTACCTGAGATTCCTCAAGTTCTGTGGGTTCGACCGTCAGGGGCGTTGGCACAGAAGCCGGGCGCCGCAGACTCACAATTACCCCTAGTCCTGCCAGGCCGGCCGCCAGTTCCCACCAGGCCCAGGGACTTCGACCAAGCAGCCAATCCCCACCGATCCAGGCACTGGCCGCCAACCCCACGGCTACGGCCGGCCGACGCTGCACCTGTTCCCGTGCCCATCCCCAAACACTAACCCAACCCATGAGCATCCAACCCTTAGCATGGGCATAGCCACTCTACCATCCAGCCCGGCCGGCCGGGCCTTGTCGCCCTATGGATGTGCTCACTTATCTCCACACTGCCCTACTGGTCACCGACCTCGACCAGGCCCATCGGTTCTACGGTGAAACCCTAGGGTTGCCCCTGGCAGATCGGCCTCTGAACTTCTCCGGCCGGTGGTACCAGATCGGCCCTACCCAATTGCACCTGATCCAGGCCCCCCACGTCATTGACGACCGGGTCGTTGCCGACAAGGCCGGCCGCAACCGCCATGTCGCCTTTGCGGTAGCCGACATCACCCAGGCCCAAGCCAAACTCGAAGCCCAAGGCTATCCTGTGCACAGAAGCAGCAGCGGCCGGCCGGCCCTCTTCACCCAAGACCCTGATGGCAACATCATTGAGTTGAATCAGGTTACCCCCTAGCCCCCCCATCCCCTGAGGTTTCCATGCTGCCCGAACACCACCGCCTGATCGAAAGTCGCGAAGGCACCCAACGCTGGAAATTCTGGGGGCCGTACCTGAGCGAGCGCCAATGGGGTACCGTGCGCGAGGACTACAGCGACAACGGCGACGCCTGGAACTACTTGCCCCACGACCACGCCCGCTCCCGCGCCTACCGCTGGGGGGAAGATGGCCTCGGCGGCATCTGCGACGCGCACCAAGTGCTCTGTTTTGCCCTCACCCTCTGGAACGAGCAAGACCCGATCCTCAAAGAGCGGCTTTTCGGCCTCACCAACAGCGAAGGTAACCACGGCGAGGATGTTAAGGAGTACTACTTCTATCTGGATAGTACGCCGACCCATTCCTACATGAAATATCTTTATAAATATCCGCAACACGCTTTTCCCTACGACGATATTGTTCAAACCAATGCCCGGCGCAGTCGCCATGAACTGGAGTATGAACTAATCGACACAGGCATTTTTGACGAAGATCGCTACTTCGATGTCTTTGTTGAGTATGCCAAGGCTGCGCCGGAAGACATCCTCATTAAGATTACCGTCCATAACCGCGGGCCAGAAGCTGCTCCCATCCACCTCCTCCCGACCCTGTGGTACCGCAACACCTGGTCTTGGGGTCAAGGCGAAGGGAAACCGATCCTGAAAGCCTTCACTCACCAGGGACAACCCCTGATCTACGCCCACCACAACGACCCTCTGTTTAGTGAGTCACTCCCCGATTACTACCTCTACTGCGATCAATCTGTCCCGCTTCTGTTCACAGAGAATGAAACAAACCAGGCTCGGTTATTTAACACCCCCAACCCCAGGCCCTATGTCAAAGACAGCTTCCATACTTATCTAATTGAAGGGCAGGCTGAAGCTGTCAACCCTGAGCAGGTCGGCACCAAAGTTGCGCCTCACTATCACTGGGTTGTGCCCCCTGGGGAATCCCGTTCCCTGCAACTCCGCTTGACTATCACGCCCCCGGAACAAGTCTCCAATCCCTGGCAACACTTTGAGGACGTGTTCACCACCCGTATCCAAGAAGCTGATGGTTTCTACGAGGCAACTTTACCCGCCACCCTCCGCGAGGATACGGATCGCTACACGATTGCCCGGCAAGCCCTAGCCGGTATGCTCTG
>JACYLR010000207.1 GCA_015272465.1 Gloeomargaritaceae cyanobacterium C42_A2020_066 | reverse complement strand
CATAGCCAGCGGATTTACAGTCCGCCCCCATTAACCACTCGGGCACCGACCCATTCCACACCGGCTTATCATTTTATCACAGGTGCTGCGCTCCCAAGAGACCCGGCCGGCCGCCCCTTCGACAGACTATGCTATTTACAAAGCGTTACAGTTCCCTAGACTTCAGAACTGTGCCGCCTGGGGGGATAGCGATGGTAAGCCTGGAGACCGCCATGACACTGACTGTACCGACCAGGGTTGTGGGAACCAACTCAGATCCAGAGCCTGGGGTATATCCCTACAATCCCGACCTGATTAATGAGACCTACGGGCATCGCTATGGTCTGCTGATTGGGCGGTTTCTGCAAATTGCGTTGCCCTTGGTGGCCTTTTATCTTGGTCTAGTCATCGATCGATTGACCAGGCGTGACCGCCAAGCCCAGCGCGCCCAAGCCTTTCGGAAGTTGCTAACTGGGTTGGGTCCGGCCGCGATTAAGGTTGGCCAAGCCCTGTCCACCCGTCCCGATCTCGTCCCCCCCGCCTATTTGGAAGAACTGGCCCAGCTTCAGGATCAGCTTCCTCCCTTTCCCAACCCAGTTGCCTATCAATTCATTGAGGAAGAGTTAGGGTTGCCCCCGGAAAAAGTTTTTGCCGAATTGTCTCCCCAGCCTATTGCGGCTGCTTCCTTGGGCCAAGTTTACCGGGGCCGCCTGCACAGCGGTGAGGCGGTTGCCGTCAAGGTTCAGCGTCCGGGTCTTATTGAACAAATCAGCTTGGATCTGTGTATCATTCGGCGGCTGGTGGCTTGGGGCAAGCGCCTCATGGGCAAACGGATTCGCAGCAATTTAGTGGCCATTTTGGATGAATTTGGATATCGCCTGTTTGAGGAGATGGACTACCGCCAGGAGGGCCGCAATGCCGAGCAGTTCGCTGCTCTCTACGGTCATCTTCCCCAAGTCTATGTACCCCGCATTTACTGGGCCTATACCCGCCGTCGGGTGCTGACCATGGAGTGGATTCAGGGGGTCAAGCTCACCGACTTGGATCGGATGGCAGCCTTCGGTCTCAACGGCCGAGACATGGTGGCGGTGGGCGTGCAGTGTTCGCTGCGGCAACTTCTGGAGCACGGTTTTTTTCACGCAGACCCCCATCCCGGTAACCTCTTGGCCATGCCCGACGGCAAGCTGGCCTACCTAGACTTCGGGATGATGAGCCATGTGACGCCGACCCAGCGGTATGGTCTCTTGACGGCCATTGTCCACATGGTGAACCGGGACTACGAAGCCCTAGCCTATGACTATGTGGCCCTTGATTTTCTCAGCACTGACACGGATCTGACCCCAATTAAGCTAGCTCTGGCTAATGTGTTCAGTGACATTCTGGGGCCGGCCGGGGCACTGGGGGCCAGCGTGGCTCAACTCAACATCAAGCGGATTACGGATAAACTTTCGGCCCTGATGTATGAGTATCCGTTTCAGGTGCCAGCTTACTACGCGCTGATCATCCGTTCTTTGGTGACACTGGAGGGTTTGGCGATCACCATTGACCCCAGCTTTAAGGTATTGAGCGTCGCCTATCCTTATGTGGCGAAGCGGCTGCTCGTCGATAATGCGCCGGAGTTGCGGCAATCCCTGCGAGATTTGCTGTTTAAGGATGGCACTTTCCGGTGGAGTCGCCTAGAAAATCTGGTGCGCAATGCGGTGCGCAGTGATGACTTTGATCTGGAAGTCGTGCTGGCTCAGATCACTGACTTTCTGCTCTCAGAGCGGGGGGAATTCATCCGCAACCAGTTGGCGGAGGAACTGGCCCGCAGCCTGGATACCTGGGGTCAATCCTGGCTCGGTCGTCTCTGGCCCAAGGGCCGGCCGGCCGCCTCTGCCCCAGCCCAGGAAACCAGCGTAAACGGCGCGGGAACTGTGCATCAGTTGACCACGATCTGGCAAATTGTTCAGGAGTCCCCGGATTTTGACCCTGTCCTCGTCTTCCCCCTGCTCGGCCAAGTAGTCTTTCGGCCTGAGACTCGGGAATTTGGCCAACACCTCAGCAACCGGTTGAGCCAGCGGGTGCTCAGTCGCGTCATTCGCCAACTCCTCCTTCCTGAGCGTGGGTCCGGAGGTACCCTGGCCCCATCCTGAGAAGACTATTGCGAAGCATAAAGCAATCTGACGTTATGTAGTCTTTCCTGGCTTTCTGCGTTTTTGTATCTAAAAATACATTTTATTCAGCTACCGCACCGCCTATGCGGCCAGGGGGGAGTTATGCCCAGTGTGCTCGGTTCAGGGCCGGTGTCTCAGCGCCATGTCCATCGCCAGCGATCCCGGCCGGCCGGCTCTCGACCTGTGGACGAACGGTTTGTAGAGCCCGACTTTCAGCCGGGCATCTGGGTTCAACTCTTGGTGCGGCCGGCCGATGCTGATCAGGATGAAGCCCTCCTCCTTGCTCCGGATAGGGAGCAGCGCTGGCTCGTTTGGATTCCGGGGCATGGACAGGCATGCGTTGCCGGTCGAGATCTCTATCCCCTACAAGGCATAGCCTGAAGGACAGGCCGAGCGCGGTGTGTGTCACTGTAGTCAAAACGCAGGTGAGGATGGGGTGGCGTTTCGGAAACGTGGCCCGGCCGGCCGCAGCAATGATCCGCCGAGCTTCGGACTGCACCCTACCCCGCCCATCTCAAGAGAACCGGCCGGCCTGTAACTGAGAGCTGAGCTTCACTAAAATCTGTGGTTTAATCCGCTCAAACTCCCGCTTCAGGGCTTCCTTGCTCAACTCAGGCGCTATAGGGAGAGTTGAGTTCTGACCTGTATCAGCCCATTCTTGCAGCAGGGGCCGTTGTTGATTGGAAAGGGCCACTTCAATGCGGTGCGCGTAGTAGCGGGGATTTTCCAAACTAAAGAAGACGACGTAGTAGTGGCCAATATCTGCCAACGCCCGGCAAATCAACTGACCCGCTTGGGTTCGCAGATCCAGGTAGCAGGGTAGCCACCGTGGTTCCCGCTCCGGTTGATAGAGAGCCGTCAGCCACAAAACCATCGGATGCGGGGAGGCGGTGAACAGAAATTGGTTGTAGCAGCGACTCAGGGATCGCTCATCAATCTCAGACTGGGAGAGCATGACCCAGAGACTGGGAATCCGGGAGTCGTTGGAGCGCAGCAGTTTGGGGAAAACAATTTTAGAAACCGGCTTGTCTTGGGGCCAGGTGACCACTGACCAAGGATTGGGGGCCGGCGCAGTATCCGAGGGTGGAGCGGCAGCGGGGGGCAAGTTGGGTGGTGGGGGTGACTGGGCAGCGGGCGATTTGGGGGGTTGAGGTTGTAGGGTCACGCCCTGGCCGGCCGGCGTATTGGCCACAGCCTGGCTGATCTGGCGGTCAATTTGCTCCAGGGTTCCCAAGATTTGGGCGACCGTCTGCGGGCGATCCTCCGGACCCTTGGCCAACAGGCCGTGAATCAGGGTTTCCAGTGCTTCCGGGGCTTGGAGTTTTGGGTTGATGTCCGTCAGCTTGGGGGGGGCTTGGAGGTGATGCGCTCGATACCACGCGCCAATCGACTCCGTATGGGCCTGGATAGGTACCTGCCCGGTCAGCATCTCAAAAAACAGGATGCCCATGCTGTAGATATCCGACCGATGATCTAGGCTACGGCCCTCCAACTGTTCCGGTGAGCAATAGGCAAGTGTACCGGTAAAGTGAGAAGTCTGACGGCTCTCCGGCAGGTCAGACACCAGCTTGGCGATCCCAAAGTCGAGGATTTTGGCCAAAAGACCGAGACCCGGATCGCGCACGACGAAAATATTGCTGGGTTTGATATCCCGATGAACCACTGTCCAAACTTGGCCATCCACCTGAATCCCTTGGTGAGCCACCAGAAGACCACGACACACCTGCTGTGCCAAGGGGAAAAATTGCTCTAAGGGCAAGGGTTGGATATCTATCATTTCCCGGAGGCTTTCCCCGGTCAAATACTCCATGACGTAGAAAGGCAGTTCCGACTCATCCACCCCAAAGTCCATCACCCGGACAATATTGATGCTGCGATTGCTGAGGAGGGCGCAGGCCCGCGCCTCACTGCCAAACCGCTCCTTGCCCCGATCATCCAGGAGGGTTTGGGAAAGGAACTTGACCGCGACCGGTACCCCACCCAGCAGGGTATCCGCCGCCCGATACACCTTGCCCATGCTGCCGTGGCCGACCAGTGCCAGTAGCTTGTAGCGCTTAGCCAGTAGACGGCCAATCCAAGGGTCTAGGGTTTTTCTGGCTACCATACGGGCATCTGTTCCGGGAAGGTACCCACCCGGGGCGGGGTGCTGGCCATGACGGCACGGTTCGGGGGGCGGCTAGGGGGTGAGAACCCGGAATCACCTCCTTCAGGGTAGCGCCTGCCCTGGGGTTTCCGCCGAGCTACGGATAGGGGCTGTAAACCCACGACCCCAGGGTTTTGCCTATCCAGATGACTAAGCACGAAGGTTGTACCCACCCATGAACCCTGTCTGTGTTTGCTCGGCTCCCCCAAGATTGTACCCAGCGCGACGGGCAACAAGCTACTGTGTCAGCGGCTGGTGGGGGGTTCGGTGAAACTCTGGAGATGAAGGACTTCCCGCAGATGACGGAAGGTGGTGCCGGCCACCTGGGTTGGCACAGTAGCATCGGGGAGGGACAGGGTCAGGGGAATGAAGCCGTGGTTGGGCAGGTGGCTATCCAGGTAGCTATAGGTCAGGGAACCCGCCAGGAGATCCTCCGGCCGGCCGCGGCACGCGTGTTCTAGGTCACGGGCCACACGGGCGGCTGGTTCCAGGCTGGTGTAGTCCGGGCGGTCGCCCTGGCCTTCATAGCCCACGAGGGCGTAGTCCGTGTGCAGTCCCACCTTGATTTGCAGGGGACTGGGAAGGGGATATTGGTAAAAGAGATTGGCGGTGACCCGATCGGCCGCGGCAATGGCCCGCAACATCCGTAACAGTCCTTTGGCTTGGGGGCCTTGGGTGCTGTGAACCCAGATGCCCTGGATCGAATCGCCCCGGTAATCTTCTTCCTGACAGCCAAACCGCTGGAGGATTTCACCCATTTGGCGGAACCAGGTGCCCACCACTTGGCAAAGGAGGTCGGGTTCTAGGTGGGCCGCCACCTGTCGATGGTCGAGGATATCGACGACTAGGACGCTCACGGGACAGCGGATGCGCTGCACAGCCGTTTCAGTCTCGGCCCAATCCTCCATAGGCCGATCCGGTTCGGCAGAGTCTCGCAATTGGTGGCGGAAGATCAACTGGGTCTCCCCCAGAGCAATTTCATCCCCATCCTGGAGAAGTGTGGGCAGATTGATCCGGCGACCATTGAGGTGGGAACCGTTGCGGCTGCCGAGGTCGATCAAACGGTACTCACCTCGGTCATTGCGCTGAACCATGGCGTGGAGGCGGGAGACCCAGGCATCGCTGAGGACAATCGCACTACGGTCGCTGCGCCCCAGCGTCCAGCGGTGGGTACCCATGAGGGGATAAACCTGGTTGCTGTGGAGCAGGTAGGCTACGGGTATGCTGGTGGTCACCGGTGCGCGCCCTCAAACCGGGTCAAGGCTTGAACAAAGCTAACCCCTTC
>JACYLR010000025.1 GCA_015272465.1 Gloeomargaritaceae cyanobacterium C42_A2020_066 | reverse complement strand
AAAAGGGGCTGGGGAACCGTTTTGTAATAAAACAGCCATCTATCATTGATGCTCGTCGCCTGCTTTTCGGTTGGGATAGTAATTGTTCCGTGGCTATACTCAACGCCTAAGAACCCATAGACTTCTTTGACCGTCTCTTCATAAGAATTAACAAAATCTTCGTAGGCAATGCTGTAGAAGTCTAGAGCGTTGGCCTCGAAAAATGCCTGCCAGTTTCTGTTGGATTTCTCCGTTTTATTTCTACATCCACGTATTTGAGCAGGATTAAATCTCAAATTCTTGGCCTTGCTGCTCACCTCACCAGAGCCTGCAACCCTAGCCCATTCTTTTGTCTGGATAGCTATGGATAGAGAGATGGCCTGTCTCAGGGTATCCTTTCTGTAGATGTAGATAAATTGACTAGATGGAAAGAGGCTATTTAAAATCTCAAGTGAACTACTGTTCTGAAAATCATCAACATTATCCCGTAGCCAAGAAGAGAGAGCTTTAAGCTGATACCAATGGAGCTTAAGGCCGAAAATACCATTTTCACTGGTGCCTTGCTCTAGGACGCGCTCGTAGTATTCCTAGAATGAGCTTCTGTCCGTGAAGGTTGATTTCTGGAACCAGTATAAAAGATTGAAATACTCATCTGGTTTTCCACAGTCTCCCAACTGGGTCAACGTTTTCGATAGGAGTGTGCTACCTGAGCGCTGAGTCGAACAAATAATGTAGCTCTTGCGGACTCGATCACTCAAGCTTTTGTCAAAAATGACCATGCTTAGTCCTGTGGTTAAATATTTTGCGGATGAATGACCTACACCCTTGGAAAAGTATAGCAATGCCTATTTAACCAAGAAGCAGCGACCCAAGGGAGCCCGACTGCTTGGGTGGACATCAATCCTGGCGCTGCAACAGGGCCATGAACCCTCCAGCTCCGTACCCCTGGTGTGGCCAGAGGCGATAACACGGCAGCGAGGTCAGGTGAGACTGAAACTCAGCCATTGTCGGCACCGGCCGGCCGTGAACCTGGGGGAATCGTTTGATCAACCAGGTACAGACCGCCTCGTTTTCCTCTAGTGCGTAGGTACAGGTGGTGTAGGTCAGGTAACCCCCCGGCCGCAAGAGCGCCAAGGCATGGGCCAGAATGCGTTTCTGGCGATTGGCATTGCGTTGCAGGGTGAGGGGATGAAAACAGCCTGGGTTCGGCTCACCACGAGCCACAAGAGACTGACCAGAGCACGGGGCATCCACCAGAACTAGATCGGCTTGGTGGGCGTAGAGGGTGGCAAGCCGGGCAGGATCGAGGTGGGTGACGGTCACAGGACTGACTTGACAGCGCTTGAGATTAGCCGAGAGCATCCCCAGCCGTTTACCCACGGTTTCATTACACACCAGGTGTCCCGGCCGGCCGGCCGCCCAGGCAAAGATCGCCTTGCCCCCCGGCGCAGCACAGACATCAATCACCTGCTGCCAGGGCTGGGGCACGGCCAGGACTCCCGCCGCCGCCCACACCGAGGATAGATCTAGGCAGTAGTAATGGCCTGCTTGGTGCAGGGGATGGGCACCGGGACGCGCCTCTGGCTCCACCTGATCCACAAAATCGGGCTGCCAAGCGTGGGGCAGTCGTGGCCTAAACGGCAAAACTTCTGGACGCGGTTGGCACCAGAGCACGGCCGGCCGGCCAGCTTGCCCCCCGAGGACAGCCGCCGTGAAGGCTTGCCGCGCCGGCACATCGGCAAACAATCCCTGGGCCAACTTGTCCAGAAACCGCGTACTCCCAGTGGCCACAGTCAATCTGCCCTAGACCGACCAGTCCTCGCCGCCCTGGGGCTCCGCCCAGACATCCAACCCCTTCTCCTTCAGATAGGCCAGACCCGCCTGAAGCTGACTCGCCGCACCTTGCAACTCCAAGTCGAACCACCCATCCTCCTGATGGCCCGGACTGAGCAGCGCCCCCTTAATGTTGACCAGCAATCCATACCGGGAGACCAGCCCCGAAATAATCGGCTCCTCACAGGCATTCTTGGGGATGCGAACGCGCACCCGTGTCTGCCGCTGGGGTTCACCCGTTACGGGTGGAGGCGTCAGTTCTGGGGGCGGTTCATCCAGGGGTTTATGGGGGCCAAGGGCTAAAATCTCCCAGTTGAGGCTTTGCAGGTGGGCGACACAGGCGTTCAATTGGTCAGGATCGCCGATCAATTCTAAATCCAACCAGGCATCATCCTGGGTCTGCGGGCTGAGCAGGGCCGCCGCAATATTGACCGTCACCTGATAGCGGGTAATCAGGGAATAGAGCATTGGCTCCCCGTGGTAATCCCTGGGAATGCGAACCCGCGTGTAGACCTGGGTGGTGGGGGACATCGGGCAACCTGGTTCACGACATTAACGCACCACTAAATACCGTAGCCCAATCGCCAGCAGAAACACGCCGTAGAGCTTTTTCATCAGGTCACTACTGACATAGGGTTGGTTGGCGAACAAGGCCCCCAGGAAGCTGCCACCCACCATAGTCAGGGCTAGGAGACCGGCGGAGCGCAACTCCACGTTGCCGTTGCGGTAGTAGACCAAGGCACCCAGAAGGCCAATGGGCAAGACTTGGGCCGCCAGGGAAGTTCCCGTGGCTAGTTTCTGGTCAATGCCCAGCCCCAGCACCATGGCAGGCACCAGGATTGCCCCGCCACCGATGCCGAACAAGCCTCCCGCAAGACCCGCAGTTAAGCCAATGATGGCAAGTTGCCCCCAAAAGATGGGCATACCGTGTTCTCCCAACCTCACATGCATCTCTGCCAGGATAGCGACCCCGGCCGGCCGTAGCCCCCCAGAATCCGGGGAATTGGGTACGATACGGAGAGCGTGTCGCACACAACACTGAGGCCGATGTGGCTTTTTGTGGACTGCCCGCCTCCAGTCCCTGATTCTGCTTGTGCATGCCAACCACTCTTTTTGCTGGGCAAACAACGCTCAAGGTTCGCGCCCTCTTCCTCGGTGAACGCATAGACCTGCGCCTACTTGAAATCGCCGATCGGCTGGGCACCTTTCCCCTGACGGTAGCCGCCGGGGATCGGGGCTGTGCCGTGTTGTTCCGCTATGGCGTGGTCGTCCTGTTCGACCTGAGTCCTGTGGAAGAGGCGGCCTTTTTGAACTACCTGCGCCCCCTGATCAGCGACCCCTTCCCCAGTCCAGAGCGGGAAGAAACAGAAATCCACCTGGCCCCCCACGAAAATGAGTCGGTCGATGGCACTATGGTTCAACTCCAAGAACCCACCATCCCTCGCCTTCAAACCGTAGCCGACATCCTGGCCAAAAGTGTTGTACTGGGCTACTACGAAACCAGCCTAGCGGAAGTCTTTGAGCGGATAGAACCCGTGGCGGCCAGTTTACAGCGGGGGGAAAGTGGCAAGCAACAGGGCCGAGAATTGCTGCGCTACATTGGCGGTGCCCTGTCCACCCAACATCGGATGGTAGGCTTGGTTCAAGTCAGCGAAAAGCCGGAGATTCTCTGGGAGCAGCCCGACCTAGAACGCCTTTATCTACGACTAGAGGATGAGTACGAACTGAGTGAACGGCACCGAGCCCTGGAGCGCAAACTGCAATTCATCGCCCGTACGGCCGAGACAATCCTCAATCTGTTGCAGCACAGCACCACGCTGCGGGTGGAATGGTACGTGGTGGCCCTGATCGTGATTGAGGTGCTGCTGTCGGTCTACGAGAACTTTCTGAAGCCCTGATCCGGCCGGCCGGTTGCCAGTTGGGGATGGGGTTTGTAGGATGGCTGCAAGCTCCCGCGCCGTATCTCAGTAATCCCTGCTCTGGACTCTGTTCCAGGTGGGCTTGATGGTTGTCTTCGGTTTATTCGGTGCCTGTCCTGTGTCCTCCCCGGCCCGCGGCGAGCAGTCCGCTTCTCCTGCTTCGGAATCAACCTTGTCCCTGACAGCCCGTCTGGACGCGCTCTTGGCCCCTGTCCTGCGTCCCTACGGCATTGAGGTGGCGGTACAGGTGCGCCAGACCCACATTTTCCTGCGGCTTACCAGTGATACCCGGCTGGATGCCACCACAGTGCGCCGTTGGTTGGTGCAGGGCTTTACCCAATTGGCCGATCCCCGCATCGCCCAAGTGACGGTTAGCCACTATCGGCGGACGCTGCTCGAACCGGATTGGGTCGAAACCCTCAGTCTCCAGGCCCAGATTCAGGAAAGCACGGCCTCACCCGCCGGCGGCCGGCCGGCCGTGCACTACCTCCTCCGTCCTCCGGCCAGCAGCCTTCAGCGTCGGACACTCTGGCCCCTAGCTCCTGCGGTGGCAGGCTTAGCGGGTGTTCTAGTGGTCTCGCCACCCCTGGTGTGGTCCAGCCTAGTGGCCTCTCGCTCCCAACCCAGTGCCGCAGTTTCCCCAGAGCCAGCGGCTGTGCCTGTTGCTGACGCGGGCCGGCCACCGGGGCCTTGGCCTGAACAAGTACGCCGGTCGATCAACCGCACCTGGCTAACCGAGCAGTTCCAGAGTCTGGGCTACACCTTACCACCCGATAGTGGGGTCTATGCGGCTCGTATTCTACCTGGCATTGATAGCCCAGCCTACGAGTTTTATGAGGCGGGCAAAGGGGCCTTCTCCACAAACTTTTGGCCTGCCTCAACCGTCAAAGTCCTCGCTGCCGTAGCTGCTGTGGAATTCGCCGCCGAGCAGGGGTTCAGTGGCGATGCTCAAGTTACCTTTGCCAATGGCTTCCGGGATCGGCTGCGCCACATCTACGACCGATCCATTCGGATTAGCTCCAACGAAGACTACGATTGGACGGTACGCCTTGTGGGGCTAGACTGGCTCAACCAGCGCTTCTTAAGCAGTGAGCGGGGTTTCCCCACCACTGTTCTCCAGCGTTCCTACACTGGGCACGGCGTCCAATTCTCCCCGCAGATCACCCTCCAGGAAGGTGAGCGGCAGGTCAGTCTACCGCCCCGCGCCAGTTCCCCCACGTACGCCTGCCCCAACCAAGGCAACTGTGCCAACCTCTTCGAAATGACCGAGGTCGTGCGGCGCGTCATCCTCCATGAGGAAGTCCCTCCCCAAGAGCGGTTGCGGTTGCCCCCCCAGGATGTGGTGGGGTTGACTGAGGCCCTCTGCCACTCCGACCCTTCTCTCTTCCGACCGGGTGTTGCGAAGGTTCTGGGGGATCAGGCGGAGATTTGCCATAAACCCGGTTGGGTGCCGGGGGATGATTGCCTGGATGCGGGGGTCGTGCGCGATCCGGCCAGCGGCGAACGCTACCTGCTTGCGGCGGTGGTGCCCTACACCTCCGGGCGGGCCTGTGATCAGTTGGCGACCATTGCTGAACACACTCTTCTGGCCCTGCGCCAAGAGCCACCGGGGGCACCGCTTCAGCCCGATGCAGGGCCGCCGATCCAGGTGCAGGTTGCCCAGCCGGGTGTGGAGGGGCGTCGCCAACACGGTTTTACGGTCACGGTTGAGGGCGCAGATCGGGTGGAAGTCTATCTGGATGATCACCGCCTAGCAACCCTATCGGGGCCGGGGCCGGCCTATCAGTTCCAGGTGGGCCTGAGTCGCAGCGGGGTGCGCCTGATGCGGGTGCAGGCGTGGGCAGGGCCGCAAGTTCTGGCTTTTCGATCCCTCAAAGTTCAGATTGATCCCCTGTCGTCCTGGTGCCAACCAGAGCATGCCACCCCCCTCAAGCCGGAGATTATTCGCCGCGGCCCGGCCGGCCGTGCCCAGGTGGCCCTGACC
>JACYLR010000139.1 GCA_015272465.1 Gloeomargaritaceae cyanobacterium C42_A2020_066 | reverse complement strand
TTCCAATTGAGGTGTTTGCCTGGGAAGACGATGAGGAAACCCTGGTTGACCTCGAAGAGGATAAACTCGCCGAGGTCTTACCCACGGCCCGCGCTGTCCTAGCGGAGCAAAACTTGGTGTTGCAGCACACGGCGGTCACCCTGACGGCCACTGGAGAACTTCCCGATTCGGGCGAAGTCCTCACCCTGGACTTTGACGAGGAAGGGGAGGAAAGTGAACCGGAAGAGTTCCAGGAACTGGCGAACTTCTACCACCAGAACCGCCAGTATGCGATTTACACCCCCGTTGAACCCCTACTCTTTTTCGCCCGCCTCGATGAGGCCGGCCGGCCGCAACTGCTCTCCCCCGAGGAGTTTGAAGCCCTCGGGCCAGCCCTCGAAGCTGACCTCTGGGACGATTTAGACTGAGCCAACCGCGGCAATTAACCGACTCAGACACCCTCCGGGTTCGGGGGGGTGTGGATTTCTGAAGACACTTACGGCCGGCCGATTGGCGGGCGCTGTGCCAGTCACCGGAAACGGTTGGCCCTGTTCCAGACCCCTACAATGGGGTCGTCAATCTCTATTGCCCAGGCATACCCCCATGACCTTTGTTGGCCTCCACATCCACAGCGAGTACAGCCTTCTCGATGGAGCCAGTCAGCTTCCCCAACTCGTCAGCCGGGCTGCTGAACTGGGGATGCCAGCGCTGGCCCTCACAGATCACGGGGTGATGTACGGGGCCATTGAGTTGATCAAGACCTGCCGCGGTCGAGCCATCAAGCCGATTATCGGCAACGAAATGTATGTGATCAACGGCGATATTGAAAAACAGGAGCGCCGTTCCCGCTACCACCAAGTGGTGCTGGCGAAGAATACCCAGGGCTACCGCAACCTCGTTAAGCTCACCACCCTCTCCCATCTCAAGGGGGTGCAGGGCAAGGGTATTTTTTCCCGACCCTGCATTAACAAAGACCTACTCCAGCAATACCGGGAAGGGTTGATCGTCACCAGCGCCTGTCTGGGTGGAGAGATTCCCCAAGCAATCCTCCAGGGCCGGCCAGATCAGGCACGCACCGTGGCTTGCTGGTACCAAGAGGTCTTTGGGGACGACTTCTACCTGGAACTCCAGGATCACGGCAGCCGGGAGGATCGCATCGTCAACGTGGAGCTGGTGCGAATTGCAGAGGAACTGGGCATTGCCTTGATCGCCACCAATGACTCCCATTTCATTTCCTGCCTGGATGTGGAAGCCCACGATGCCCTGCTCTGCATCCAAACCGGCAAGAAGATCGCCGAGGACAAACGGCTGCGCTACAGCGGTACGGAATACCTCAAATCTGCCGAGGAGATGGCCCAACTGTTTCGGGATCACCTGCCCGACACCGTCATTCAAACGGCCCTCGCCAATACCCTGGCGGTCGCTGCCAAGGTTGAACCCTATGAGATTTTGGGAGAGCCGCGACTACCCAACTATGATGTACCTCCGGGGCATACGCCCGATACCTACGTGGAGCATATGGCCTGGCAAGGACTCTGTCAGCGCCTCCAGGTGAACCGCGAGACATTGGACGCCCAGTATGTCCAGTATCGGGAACGGCTCAGTTTTGAACTCCAGGTGATTCAACAACGGGGATTCTCGTCCTACTTCCTTGTCGTTTGGGACTACGTGAAGTACGCCCGCGATAACGGCATTCCTGTTGGCCCTGGCCGGGGCAGTGCGGCGGGTTCTCTGGTGGCCTATGCCTTGGGCATTACCAATATCGATCCGGTACATCACGGATTACTCTTCGAGCGCTTCCTCAATCCAGAGCGCAAGTCGATGCCCGATATTGATACGGACTTTTGTATTGAGAACCGGGATAAACTCATTCAGTATGTCACCCAGCGCTACGGAGAAGATCGGGTTGCCCAAATCATCACCTTTAATCGCATGACCTCGAAGGCGGCGCTCAAGGATGTGGCGCGGATTCTTGAAGGCATTAGCCATCGGGAAGCAGACACCATGGCCAAGCATATTCCTGTCTTCCGCGGTAAACCTACCCCGCTCAAGGAGATGATTGGGGAGAAAACCCCGGCACCTGAATTCAAGGAGCGATATGAAAAGGAGGAGCATGTCCACCGCTGGATCGACATGGCCCGCCGGATCGAAGGGATTAACAAAACCTTTGGGGTTCATGCGGCGGGGGTTGTGATTTCAGCCGAACCCCTGGATGAGGTTGTGCCGCTCCAGCGCAATAACGATGGGGCCGTGATTACCCAGTACCCGATGGAAGATATTGAGTCCTTGGGGCTACTCAAAATGGACTTCTTGGGACTGCGTAACCTGACGCTGCTTCAGCAATCGGTGACCTGGGTGGGTCGCAACCACGGCCAAACGGTTGATCTGGATGCCTTGCCCCTAGAAGATAGCAAGACCTATGAACTTCTAGGGCGCGGGGATGTGGAGGGGGTCTTCCAACTGGAATCCTCAGGTATGCGCCAGATTGTCCGTGACCTGAAGCCCTCAAACCTGGAGGATATTTCGTCGATTCTGGCCCTCTACCGTCCAGGACCACTCGATGCCGGCCTCATTCCAATCTTCATTAACCGCAAGCATGGCCGCGAACCGATTGACTATGCCCATCCGGTTCTGAAGCCTATCCTAGATGAGACCTATGGGGTTCTTGTCTATCAGGAACAGATTATGAAAATGGCCCAGGACTTGGCGGGCTATTCCCTAGGTCAAGCGGATTTGCTGCGGCGTGCCATGGGTAAGAAAAAGCCGGAGGAGATGGAAAAACAGCGGGAGGTTTTTATTGAGGGGTCGGCCAGGAATGGGTTTCCCCGCAAGCTGGCGGAGGATCTATTTACCCAAATGGTGCAGTTTGCGGAGTATTGTTTCAATAAATCCCACTCCACGGCCTACGGCTACATCACCTATCAAACGGCTTATCTGAAGGCCAATTATCCAGTGGAGTATATGGCTGCTCTGCTGTCTTCGCAGATTGGTAGCCAGGATAAGTTACAGCGCTATATTGCCGTATGTCAGGGGATGGGGATCGAGGTTGAGCCTCCCGACATTAATCGTTCGGAGGTTGACTTTACGCCCCTGGAGCACCACATTTTGTTTGGTCTGATGGCGGTGCGTAATGTAGGGCAGGGTGCGGTGGAGCATATTTTGGCGGCGCGGCGCGAGGGTGGGCTGTTCCAGTCTTTAGCTGATCTCTGTGACCGGGTGGATGCGCGCATTGTCAATCGGCGCGCCTTGGAAGCCTTGATCCAATGCGGTGCCTTGGATCGCCTGCACCCCAACCGCCGCCAACTGATGCAGGATCTCGACCCTACGCTGGAATGGGCACAGCAGCGGGCCAAGGATCGGGCGGTGGGTCAGGGGGATCTGTTCAGCCTGATGGGACAAACCGCCAGTGCTCCGACCAAGGGTGAGTTTCGCACCGCTCCTCAAGGGCCGGCCGTGGAGGATTATCCTCCATCTGAAAAATTGAAGATGGAGAAGGAACTGCTTGGGTTTTACATTTCCGATCATCCCCTGAAGGCCGCAGTGCAGGCAGCCCAGATCCTGGCACCTGTGGCCCTGAGCAGCTTGGCAAATCAACCGGCGGACAAGACACTCAGTGCGGTGGTCTTGATCAGTGCGGTCAAGCAAATCACCACCAAAAAGGGGGATCGAATGGCGGTAGTGCAGCTTGAAGACCTGACAGGAGCCTGTGAGGCGGTGGTGTTTCCCAGCGCCTATGTAACCCTTGCCCCCTATTTGCAGCCGGATACTCGGTTGGTGGTCTGGGGAAAGGTGGATCACCGGGACGAGGGGGTTCAGTTTATTTTGGAGGATGTCCAGCCCCTGGAAACGGTGCAACTGGTCACGATCGATTTGGCAACAGAACAGGCTGAAGACATTCAGCGGCAACATGATCTGCGGGAAGTGCTGCGTCAGCAGACGGGGGAAACCGCCAAAATCCCGGTGATTGTGGCTGTGGGGCAGGGCCAGGAACAGGTGCGGGTGCGGTTGGGTGTGCAATGGCGGGTTCAGGATGCTCGCGCCGCAACTCAGGCTCTGGGTCGGGCTGGATTTATGGCCCGGCCGGCCGCGCTGGTTGACGCCTCCCCATCTGCCCTGACGGGCTGAGGGCAGCAGGCTCACCCGAACCCTGAGTGGCTGTATCCCTAAGGAATTGTAAGCATGGCCGGCCGGCCGGGGTGGGGCGCGTAGAATTGGGCTATCGGGTTGGGAGCAAACGCCGTGTCCCTCAGTTACGATGAAGCGCTAGCCAGTTTTAAGGTTCTCGTCTGCGTGGCGATGGCGGATGGCATCCTGCGGGATGAGGAACAACAGGTGCTGGCCGAAGCCTGGGAGCAGGCCCGGTTTCCCGAACCCCTGACCCTGGAGGCGATTCTGGCGGAAGCCATCGACCTGGAAACGGAACTGCTCAAGATCACCACCCCGGCCGGCCGGGACTATACCTTCAGTGCGGCGCTGATGTTGGCCAGTATTGATCGCAACCGCGCCCCCGAAGAGACGGCTCTGCTCCATCAGATTCAGGCAGGTTTGGGGCTAGAACCGGAAGTGGCCGGCCGACTCCAGGGCTGGTTGCAGGATGTGCGCCGCACCTTGCTTCCTGCCTATGTTCAGCCGGTAGCTGATCCCAAAGAACGGGCGACCCGCATCCGGGCGTTGATTCGTAACTACTCGATCTGGAGTGCCACCTTGGGTGCTTTTCCCGTACCCGGGGTTTCGGTGGTCACCGACATGGTGGTGGTGGCTTTTCAAGTGAAGATGATCGAAGAAATTGGCCGGCTTTGGGGAAGCGAAGTCTCCCGGATGGATGCCCAGTCACTCCAGGAAGCGGTGATTGGCGGCGTGGGGATTACGGGGCTGCGGATGGCGATCAGCAACGTTCTTAAACTGGTGCCTGTTGTGGGGAGCGTGGTGGGAGGATCGACCGCCTTCGCCACCACTTGGGCCTTTGGGCGAGTCGCCGACCAGTATTTTGCCAGTGGCGGCCAACTGGATCAGGCCACGCTTCAGAGCGCTTTTCGCTTGGCTCGCAAGGAAGGGGAAGCCGTCTACCAGCAGGAACGGGAGGCGATTACCCAGGAGCAGCAGGCCAAGGCTGCCCAACTTCAGGCTCTCCACGAGGCGATGGCGGCCGGCCGGATCAGCGCAGAAGACTACCAGCAGCAACTCCAAGCCCTGGTCAACTCATCCACGGATTAGGGCATTAGGATGTAAACATTGACCTGAGATCACGGTGTGTGCCGACTTTTGGCCTATTTGGGGCCGGCAATTCCCCTAGATACCCTGATGCTCCAGCCAGCCCATTCCCTGCTGGTTCAGTCCTATCAGCCCCAGGAAATGACGGCCGGCCTGCTGAATGCGGATGGGTTTGGCTTGGCCTGGTACGACCGGGCGCGCCAGAATACGCCATTTTTCTATCGCAATATTTTGCCCATCTGGAACGATCTCAACCTGCCGTCCTTAGCCCACTACGTCACCTCAACCTGTTTCCTGGCCTATATCCGCAGCGCGACCCCTGGATTGCCCGTGGACTACGGCAATTGCCAACCTTTTCTCTCCGGTTCTCTAAGTGTCATTCACAACGGTCGAGTGGTCAACTTTCGTCAGCGCCTCTATCGCCCCCTGCGCCGCCAACTGAATGATGAGGACTACCTGACCATTCAGGGTATGACCGATTCGGAGCATCTATTTGCCTGGATTCTGCACCACCTGCGGGCCGGCCACGTGCAACGTCACGCCGCACCCTACCCCGCAGT
>JACYLR010000118.1 GCA_015272465.1 Gloeomargaritaceae cyanobacterium C42_A2020_066 | reverse complement strand
GCCCTGGGATTAGCGGCCCAGCGGGTGGGGCTGGAAACGGCGGTGGCTTGGGCGGAACAGATTGGCCAGGTGATGGCGGCGGAGTTGCGCGCCCTGGGGATTGGCTGGAACTTGGCACCGGTGCTGGATGTGGTGGGGGCGATGCCCAATCCGGGACTAGGGCTGCGGGCGTTGGGGGGTGACCCAGCCACGGCCGGCCGCCTGGGGGCTGCCCTCATCCACGGTATGAAGCAGGGGGGGATACTCACCTGCGCCAAGCATTTCCCTGGGCTGGGGGAGGCCCGCGTCGATCCCCATCTAGACCTGCCCCAGGTGGAGGTTGACCTGGCCGAGTTTGGGGAACGTCATTGGCCTCCGTTTCGGGCAGCCATTGCCGCCGATGTCCCTGCGGTGATGACGACCCATGTGGTGGTGCCCCGTTTGGATGCCGGCCGGCCGGCTACGTTTTCGCCAGCGATCCTCAACCGGCTGCGTCAGGATTTGGGCTTCCGGGGGGTTTGTGTGAGTGACGACCTCGATATGGGGGCGATCACCCGCCATCAGTCCATTCCCCAGGCTGCTGTGGCTGCCCTCCAGGCGGGACATGATTTGGTGATTGTCGGCCATGCCGGGCCGGCCGAGGGGTTGGCCACCACCCAGGCGATTGCGGCGGCCCTGGCAACCGGTGCCTTGGAGGGATCCGCCCATGAGCAGGCTCTGGCGCGGCTGGCAGCCCTTGCCCAGCAGGGGGATGTGGCTCAAGTCTTGACTGGCCGGCCGGCCGTGGCCCTGGGGACTGACTTGGCGGATGCGGTGGCAACCGCGAGTGTACAGGTGATCTGCGACCCCCAGGGTTTGCTACCCCTGTCGCCTGGCCGGCCGGTGCAGGTGATTGTGCCCGATGTGCGGCCCGTGGCGGATTGGGTGCTGTTTGAATCGGCCTGGTTTGAGCCCGATGTGGTGGCCCGCCTGTTGGTGGGGGAACGGCCGGCCGAGGTTGTGGTGTCGTCCCTGGAGGCTCGGCCAGATGCCCTGGCACTCCAGCCGGATCGGGTGACGCTCCTGCTGCTCTACGATGCCCAGCGCCATCCCGGTCAAGGGCAAGTGTTGCACCAGTGCCTGAGTCTTGGGCTACCGCTGGTGGTTCTGCCTGTTCGTAATCCGTGGGATGGGGCGCAGGTGCCGGAAAGTGTGGCGCTCATTGAAACCGGAGGGTTTCGGGTCTGTCAATTGCGGGCGGCCGGCCGGTGGGTTCAGTCTTAGCATCAGTATTGTTAGTATGTAATCACCCATGTAAATACGAGGAAACAGACATGCGTTCTGAGCGGTTTGAAGACATCCAAGCCTACGACATTGATGCTCTGTTTAAGAGAGAGGCTTCTAGTTTTCGAGATGAGCGAGTCAAGGAGATTAGTGAAGAGAAGCTGACTATACCTTTTAGTAGATCTGGAAAAATTATTTTACTTTTAGTTCCGATGGAAGCTTTGGCTCAACCTAAGAACTACGAGATGGAAGAACTGAAAACTTGCATCAATAAAATACAGCTAGTGGAATCAAGACAGGCAATGATTTCACAAGAAAGCCTTGACACAAGGATTATGCTCGATGGTGTGATCTGTTATCGGACTGATGCCAATTACACGAAGATTTACAGGAATGGAATAATTGAAACGGTTCATTCTCTCAAATTTAAAGACTGTGAACCAAATCGTAGATTTTTGCCAAGCCTTGATATGGAAAAATATTTGCTCGAAGTAATTGATAATGACATACGTGCACTGAGAGCCATGGGTGTGAGTGGTGGTATTTATTGCTTTATTAGTTTCGTCGGAGTCAAAGGAGTGAAACTGGGCGTGGAACCTAACTTAAAAGACCCTGATAGTTTTGCAGGTCAACCTCTTCCTAATGATATTGTTTTAATACCGGAAACAATCTTTAACGAAGACATAGAAGATATCACGAAAAACCTTCGCAAATCTATCGATATGATATGGAATGCTTTTGGGTTTAAGAAATCGTTGCATTTTCGGAATATCTAAACTTGGGCACGGTGGAAACATCCTCCGCCCATGAGCGAGACATTAGGAGAATCAGCGTCATCGACGTGCCACGCTCCCATTTCCAGCAATAGAGGCCATGTACTAGTGTGGTAGGCCCTGGCGATAACAGGTCTTTGGTGAGCCAGGTATATCAATGCCTACAACCTACTGCCATTCCCCCTGCAACGCAAACCCAGCCCAGTAGTAGGGCGCTTGCCAGCGGGGTATCTGGGCTACCTCCATCTGGGCAAGACGCAAAGCCACGGCCGGCCGCTGCTGCTCCCGAAAGAGCTTTTGGTAGAAACGGGTCATCAACTCTGCGGTGGCCTCATCATCCACCCGCCACAGACTGGCGACCACCCGCGGCACCCCCGCATGCATAAAACCTCGCGTCAAACCAACGAGACCCTCCCCCTGCACCAGACTCCCCAACCCTGTCTGGCAGGCACTCAGCACCACTAGGTTGGCGTTGAAGTTCAGGTTAAATAGGTCATTGAGTTTGAGATACCCATCCAACGGACGCCCCTGCTCGTCCACCAGGGACAGCACCAAGCCCGACTGCTCCGGGCGTTCCGTGTCGACAAAGCCGTGGGTCGCGAAATGGAGAATCTGATAATTCTGCAACTCTTGCCCCACTGCCAGGGTTCGATTGGCCGTGAAATCCGTGACCACCTTCCGGTCATCCGCTGGCAGTAAGGCCGTAATCGCTTGGGCTTCTTGGCGCGTAAAGGGCAGTCTGTCCCACCGGTAGCCGCGGTTTTGGGCCTCTCCCAGGGCTGTAGGCAAAACTGCGGGGGGCTTTTCGGAGACCCGTACCCGATCGTCCTGCACCGAGAACACCGGATCGGCAACCACCGCCAGTCGTCGGCCGGCCGGGCGGCGTTGGGCTGCTTGTGCCCGCAGGTGCTGTACTACGGTGATGGAGGGGGCCACCGTAACCTCGTGCTGCCGCAGCAGAGGTTCGCCCGTTGGCCCCACTGGCAGCAGGCCAAAGGGAAGGAGATGGAGATGGCCATCGGGGATAACCACCAGTCGTTGCTTCCCCAGCTTGTCAGCCACTGGTTTGAGGAGGATCGCCGCCAGATCCTGGGCCTCCCCAGAAGTTGTAGCTGCTCGCTCTCTAGGATCAAGAATCCGCCGTCGTAGCGCTTCCACCTTCTGCTCGATAAGCGCGCGGCTTGGGAGTTCGTAGGCCGTTATACCCCTCGATGCTACGGCCCAGAGGTGGCTGCCCTTCGTCCCCAGAAAATAGACCAGAAGCAAGGTATCGTCCGCCAGGGACGTTTGCAGGGCCGCGGTGTCGAGGGGTTGGGGATAGGTGAGGGCGGCGTAGTTAGGACTAGTGCTGCGTATCTGAGCCTTAAGTCCCTGATATTCCTGAAGGAGCGTACTGTACTGGCGTTCCGCCTCGGCAGCCAGGCCCCCTTGGCGGAGGTGTTGCTGCTCTAGGGCGTTGAGTTCGGTCTGTAGCTGGCGTTCACGGCCGCGCAGCTGCGGGGAAATCCCCTGACGAATGTCCACGCGGGCCTCGGCCAGCAGTTCCAAAAGCGTCCGTGCCCGGTAGCGCTCTGTGGCTGCAAGGGCGCGCTGGTCATAACCGGAACGGGGCTGCTGCCGATGCTGTTGCATCAACAGGTCAATGTAGAGTTCGTAGTACCCCTGCACCGTGGCGAAGTAGGCGGTGCGCGACTCACTCACCAGGATGTGACTGCGGATATCCTCCACCACCGCTAGGGCTGTTTCCATATAGGCCAGGGCTTCGCTCAGCCGGCCGGCCTGCTGGGCCATGAGGGCAATGTTCAGGTTGGACTGGGCGGCGCGGGCCTGGGTCATCACCTGAAAAGCAGTATTGATCTGGTTCAGGGATTGGCTGAGGCTATCGGTCTCTTGGCGGAGCTGACCCGCCGTAATTGCTGTTGTTCCCCCAGCTTTGTAGGGGTTGCTGGCCTCCCGCAGCAGGGAAACCGACTGGATGAAATAGTCTAGGGCTTGGGGCGGCCCCACCCGTTCGGCCGGCCGGAGCGCCAGAAGTTGGTTCGCTTGCGCCTCATAGGCATCCCCTTTAGCCGACTCTCCCTGATCGAGGTAAAGGTTGCGCAGGGTTTTCAGGGTGAGAATCTGACCGGGTAAGTCCCCCAGTTCCCGAAACTGCCGGAGGGCCTGCTCAAATTCGACCAAGGCCGCCGGTATGGCTTTCTGACGGTACAGCGACCACCCCTGTTCGTAGCGCTGCCGGGCGGCACTTAGGGCGGCACCTAATTCGGCCGCGGGGACTTGAGCACAACCCACCTGGGGTACTGCACTCCCTAGGATGCTCCAGAGCAGGGCACCGTACACGAACCAGGACTTTGTCATACGTTGCCTAGAGCCAACCCGCATCTATGCCCCCTTTCTAGCACCTGGCAAGCTGCCTGACGCGCCCGGCTCGGCCTCGTTTCCCCACCCTGGATGCGGCTGCCGTAGCTCCCACCAGCCCACCTGTAGGTTCCCCCAAGCTAGTCATCTCCTATGCTTCAGGGTGGTCGAAAGTTTCCAAACGCACGGAAGTCCAGTGGTGTGGGGTTTTGGTACCGTCGGGATAGCGACCCCCATAGTAGGTTTTCTGCCATTCCTTAGGCCCGCGATCCTGGCGGGCATTAAACGCCTTGCGGGACTCAGACCAGGCATTGTGTTGGGTCATGACCTCAGGAATTTCAGCGGGATCTCCCTTACGACAGTGGACTTGCTCTAACAGGGCGACGGGGTAGGGGATGAGTTGACACACGGGGTCACCCTTTTTGAAGAAGATAGGCACTTGGGGCACAATAATTTTCCAGTTCATCGTAAACGTGTAGGGTGCCCAAAAAGTTTCGACGAAGGCATCGAGAGGTTGGGCATTGAATTTGAGGGTGTTCGTGGCTCCGCGCACCATAAGTCCCAGGTCAGGTGAAGTGCGAAACAGCCAGGGCAAGGAAAAGGTAAAAATCCCATGACCAAAGTGGGAGGAGATCATGGTTTTATAGCGTTCATCACTGAACTGGAAATGAATCGAGTTCTCGTGGGAGGCGCCTCCATTCCAGACGGCTTCAAAGTCTACGGGACAGCGGATCACCCAGCCAAATTGGTTGCCCATGACTAGGGGCAAACAGCGGTAGGCAAATCCGTGGGGAATTTTATCCATCCAATTGCGGGTGGGGCGGGCCGGTTCCAGCACCCAGCCTTCGTCCCAACCAATGGTGTAAGCCGTGATGCTGTAGGGCGGTGGGGGTAGCCCGGGTTCAGCGGCGGGGACATGGTTGACCTCGTGACTAGGGGGAAATTCCAGGGGGGGGTTGGGGTTTTCCATCATTGGGGCGGGGGTTAGGGGGGCGCGCTGTAGCGGCTGATCTGTTGCCGCAGTTGGTTCAGGGTCTGGGCCATGTCCGGATCAAAGGCGGCGCGTGGCGTGAGGAGTTTTTCAGCCTGTTGCCAATCGCGCACAGCCTCCTGCCGTTGGTCAAGTCGCAGGTGGATCATGCCCCGCCCGAAATAGGCTTCCCCGCTGGCCGGTTCGAGGTCTATCGCCCGATTCAGGGCGGCCAGGGCATCTTGATACCGTTCCTGACGGGCGTAGAGGAGGCCCAAGAGGCGGTAGGCACTGCCCAGTCGGGGGTTGCGGTCGAGGGCACGGGCGATGTCATCCTGAGATTGCTGATCCTGGCCTTGGTGGTAGAGGATGAGGCTGCGTAGCAGGTAGAGATCGGGGAGGGGGTCGGGATTGGTC
>JACYLR010000195.1 GCA_015272465.1 Gloeomargaritaceae cyanobacterium C42_A2020_066 | reverse complement strand
GCCCTGGCGGGTTGAAAACCGCTAGTCTGCATCCCCTCGGCCCCCCGACCGTCCCATTCCAAGGCTAGGCAACCCCATGTCCGACGCGCCCGCTCCGCCCCCCGCCCCGTCCAATCGCGAGGCCCAAGTCCGCCAAGTGTTGGGGATGAAAGGGGCTGATGTCAGCCAGAGTCCTCTGTGGAAAATCCGCCTCCAGTTGATGAAGCCGATCACCTGGATTCCCCTGATTTGGGGCGTGGTTTGCGGGGCTGCCTCCTCTGGTGGGTTCACCTGGTCTCTGGAGGATGTGCTCAAATCCGCCACCTGCATGCTGCTGTCTGGGCCATTGATGGCGGGCTACACCCAGACCATGAATGACTACTACGATCGGGAAATCGATGCGATCAACGAACCCTATCGCCCCATTCCCTCGGGTGCTATCCGCGAGTCCCAGGTCATTGCTCAGATTCTGATCCTACTGGCGGCCGGCCTAGGGGTGGCATTTACCCTCGACCAATGGGCCGGACATTCCCAACCCACCATTACGCTGATTGCCCTCTTGGGCGGTTTCTTGGCCTACATTTATTCAGCTCCACCTCTGAAACTCAAGCAAAACGGTTGGTTGGGGAATTATGCTTTGGGGGCGAGTTATATCGCTCTGCCGTGGTGGGCCGGCCACGCCCTCTTTGGTCACCTCAATCTGACGCTGATTATTGTCACGCTGATCTATAGTTTGGCGGGCCTAGGGATCGCTGTCGTCAACGACTTCAAGAGTGTTGAGGGCGACCAGCAGTTGGGCCTCAAATCTTTGCCGGTGATGTTTGGGGTCAAGACTGCGGCTTGGATCAGCGCCTCTCTAATTGACATCTTTCAAATTGGTATTGCCCTCTATTTGATCACGTTGGGTGAAAACCGTTACGCGACCCTTTTACTTCTCCTGGTTATTCCCCAAATCACATTTCAGGATATGTACTTCCTGCGCGACCCCCTCAAGAATGATGTGAAGTACCAGGCCAGTGCCCAACCGTTTCTCGTGTTGGGGATGCTGGTGGCAGGGCTGGCGTTTGGCCACGCTGGGGTTGCTTAGAGTAAAAGGTACTTAGGGTAGGAAAGTAAACCCAGGGAAGCCACTAGTTCAGATTCTGGTGCATGTCTCCAGGTGCTTAGGTGCTACTGCGGTAGGTAAACCTGGGCTTCCTCTAGGGTGTAGGGCCTCCAATCAGGGGATACCTGGAAATCGGAGTCCTCGGCGGCCGGCCGAACCTCCACCGAAGTGGTGCGGAAGCTGACCTGACCCCACCACCCATCCTGAACCGGGTAACTGGTGAAGCAGGGATATTGGGGCAGATAGGGCACCCAATGACCTAGGGGAATAACCACCTGGATACCCGGTCGGTAGTAGTACACGGGCGGGCGGTAATAGCCCACCGACGGATAGGACTTCACCCCAGGGGGCCAGTTGGGATGGCCCTTGTAGCCTGGATATCCTGAGTAGCCTGGTGCGTAGCCATACCCTGGAGGGGGATGGATAACCCTTCTGCCGGGGTAGGTAGAGTATCCCGGTTGGGAATGATAGACGGGTTGAGAAGGCCAAGCGGCCGGCCGCAGCACCTGGGTACGCTGGGGCAGGGGCGTCCAGGGTCGGGTGAAGACTTGGGCTAGGGCTGGGGTCGCCAGCAGACTGAAGCCCAATCCAGTGGCAATGCTGAGGATGACCCCTTTAAGTGTGAAATGGGTTTTCATAGCAGCTACTCCCACAAACGGTCTACGGTGCTAGGCTACTTAGCCAATCGAATTGATTTTTCTTGCTCTACTCTAAACCACTGGCTTTGTGGGTGACTGGGTTGGGTAACAGGGTCGCAACGGGGCCTCCTCTAGTGCAGTAATTCCCCTCGCCAGATAGTGACTGCCCGGCCGGCCAAATCCACCCGTTCTCCACGACACCCCACTTGAACATAGCCCCCCCGTGCCGACGCCTGATAGCCCAGAAGCTCTGATTTACCCAGGCGGGCCTGCCAGTAGGGACCAAGACCGCAGTGGGCGGAGCCAGTTACGGGGTCTTCGTTGATCCCCGCCGCGGGTACAAAAAAGCGGGAGACAAAATCGTAGTCCTGACCGGGGCTGGCGGCGGTGACAATTACGCCCCGCACGGGCATGTGTGCCAGGGCGGCAAAATCAGGGGTCAAGACCCGCACGTCGGCCTCCGAGGCCAATTCCACCAGCAGATCAAACTGCGTGCGGCCCACGGCAACCGGTTGTGCTCCTAGGGCATCCTCAAGGCCGGCCGGCGCTACGACAGGCGTACAGGGTGTTGCTGGGAAATCCAGGTGAATCCAATCACCCCGCAATTGGGCCGTCAGCGTGCCACTGCGGGTCAAGAATCGGGCTTCTGTGGCGGGGGCCAGGTAACCCGCTTCCCATAGGACATGGGCACTGGCCAAGGTGGCGTGGCCGCACAAGTCCACCTCGACAGCCGGTGTGAACCAGCGCAGACTATAGCTGCCCTCTGGCCCCAGTTCCAGGAATGCTGTTTCTGACAGGTTCATTTCCTGGGCCACGTGCAAACACCAGTCGGCCGGCCGGGGCGCATCGAGAATACACACGGCTGCCGGATTGCCGCTGTAGGGTTGGGTGGCAAAAGCATCCACCTGAAACACCGGTAAGCCGTGCGCCATGCCAACCCCCCGAACCCTGACCGATAAGATAGGGAAATGCTATCCCAAACTCCCAGTACACCATGCAGGTCTACGTCCTGATCTACAATCCTGGCACCGATAACGAGGGCATCTACAGCCTCAAAATCGAGACCCAGGATGTAGTGCTGATGTTTGCCGAGGAGGATGACGCCGTCCGCTATGCCGGCCTCCTCGAAGCCCAGGACTTTCCCGCGCCTGTGGTCGAAGCTATTGATGACCAAGATGTGGAAGCCTTCTGTCAATCGGCCGGCCTAGAGGCTCAGTTGGTACCCGCTGGTACCCTGGCCACTCCCCCCGAACAGAACCTCATGGTCACCGATTGGCAAGCAGAGGTGCCGGGGGCCGAACCCGGTGAATACGAACCTGATGAATTGGAGGCCCTGCGCCGCCGCCTCGAAAACCTACTTTGAGTCCCCCATGAGCGAGCACGATACCCTGGCGGAGATTCGGGCCACCCGCCTCGACAAGGCCGAGAAAGTGCGCCAAGCAGGGGGCAATCCCTATACCTACCGCTGGCAGCCCACCCACCATGCCGCCCAACTCCAGGCCGACTACGCTGATTTAGAACCTGGCGCCGAGGTGGACGTGGAAGTCAGGGCGGCCGGCCGGATCATGGCCCGGCGGGTGTTTGGCAAACTGGCCTTTTTCACCCTCCAGGACGAGACCGGCACCATCCAGCTTTACCTAGAGAAAGCCCGTATTCAGGCCCAGATGGCCCGCCAAGATGCCGACGCCTTTGATCATCTCAAGCAGTGGATCGACACCGGCGACATTCTAGGGGTTACGGGCACCCTGAAGCGCACCGACAAAGGGGAACTTTCGATCTACGTCCAGGAATACACCCTGCTCACCAAGGCTCTGCTGCCCCTGCCCGATAAGTGGCATGGCCTCACGGATGTGGAGAAACGCTACCGCCAGCGGTACGTGGACTTAATCGTCAACCCAGGGGCGCGGGATATTTTTCGGCGGCGGGCGCTGATCATCCAAGGAATTCGCCGTTACCTGGACGAGCGGGGCTTTTTGGAATTGGAAACCCCGGTGCTCCAACCCCAAGCCGGGGGGGCGGAAGCGCGCCCGTTCATCACCCACCACAACAGTCTGGATCTGGATCTTTACCTGCGAATTGCCACCGAACTACATCTGAAGCGGCTGGTGGTGGGCGGCTTTGAGCGGGTCTATGAGTTAGGGCGCATCTTTCGGAACGAGGGAGTGTCCACTCGCCACAACCCAGAGTTCACCTCCATTGAGGTTTACCAAGCCTACGCCGACTACTCGGATATGATGGCCCTTACCGAGGCACTGGTGACCCAGGTTACCCAGCAGGTTCTGGGCACCCTCCAGGTTCCCTACCAAGGCGAGGTGTTGGATTTCACCCCTCCGTGGCGGCGGGTGACGATGCTCGAACTGGTGCGGGAGCAGACAGGCATCGACTTTGAACCTTTCCTCGCTGGCCAGTCCACCCAAGGCTTTCAGTGGCTGAATCTGTACGGCCAGATGGAGGCGCGGGGTGTTCCCGACCTCAAGGGCCACGAACCCGCCGGTGAGTTATTGGCCCGCACTTTCGAACACTGCTGTGAGGCGAGTCTAATCCAGCCCACCTTCGTCCTCGATTTTCCGGTGGAGATTTCGCCCTTGGCCAAGCCCCACCGCGGCCGGCCGGGATTAGTGGAGCGCTTTGAACTCTACGCGGCCGGCCGGGAGTTGGCTAACAGTTTTTCGGAGTTGACCGATCCCGTCGATCAACGGCAGCGCTTTGAGGCCCAGGCCGCCCGTAAAGCGGCTGGGGATGAGGAGGCCCATAGCGTCGATGAGGACTTTCTCACGGCCTTGGAATATGGCATGCCGCCCACAGGGGGTCTAGGCATTGGCATTGACCGGCTGGTGATGTTGCTGACGGACAGCGCCAGCATTCGGGAGGTGATCCCCTTCCCTCTATTGCGGCCGGAGCTTAAGGACAGTTCGGTGGCAGAGGTTTCCGATGGACAACGCGAGGGCGAAGCCGGGGGGGAGATGACCAGCATCTAGTCCACCCTGAAGCTAGGCCAGCGCAGGGGAACCTGGCGAAGCTTCCGTCCGTCAAAGTGGGTGTTATTCTCCCGATCCTCGCCACCGGAATCCAGCCCTATGAACCGCCCCCTCCTGTTGGCTGCCGCCCTGACCCTCCTTGCGGCCGGCCCTGCCTTCGCCGAAGAACCCAGCCATGTCCGTCAACTCCTAGCCACCAAATCCTGCACCAATTGTGACTTGCGGGATGCTGACCTGCGGGGCCTTGACCTCAAAGGGGCCAACCTGGCGGGCAGCGACCTGCGCAACGCCAAGCTCCAAGATATCAACCTGATGGGGGCAGACCTATCGGGGGCCAATCTGCGCAACGCCAACCTCAGCAACGCTAACCTAAACTACGCCAACCTGGATCAGGCCATTCTAGAGGGCGCTAACCTGCGGGGGGCTTCCGTCAAGGGCACTAGCCTCAACCCTCCGAACGAAGGTCAACTCCTCGCCCCTAACCGCCTGCGCTGATCCTGGGAAACTCGCTTGCCGTTACATTGGGGTTCCGGCTAGCCTGCGGCCGGCCGCGGACGGGGGCACTGGCGGGTTGAGTGGGCTGGAGCAACTCACTCACCGTCACTGGCTGTAAGCCCCGTTGACGCAGGGTGGTAATCACCTCCGGCAGGGCCTGGGTCGTGGTGGCAAAGATGTCATGCATGAGTATGATCGAGCCGGGCCGGGTCTGTTTGACCACAGCCTGAACCGTTTGGCCGGGGTTGCGGTGTTGCCAGTCACGGGTATCCACATCCCAGAGGATCAGCCGCAGGCCGGCCGTAGCCACCCGGTCTAGATCCTGGGGCTGAAACTCACCGTAGGGCGGGCGAAAAAGCTGGGACTGCACCAAGCCCTGGTTACAAATCACCTTCTGGGTTGTCAGAATTTCCTGCCCCACCTGCTCAGGGTCTACTTTTTCCCGCCGCAGATGGTTCATGGTGTGGTTACCCAGTTCATGACCCTCCCGCACTATCCGTCGGATCAGTTGAGGATACTGCTGGGCGCGGCGGCCTTGCTGTTTCTGGCGCTCCAGGCGGGCAACCTGTTG
>JACYLR010000084.1 GCA_015272465.1 Gloeomargaritaceae cyanobacterium C42_A2020_066 | reverse complement strand
CAAAACCCGACTCACCAATTCCACGTCTGGGTCAACGATAGCCTGACCTTGGCGTTCCCAGTCTGTACCGACGGGTTTACCGTAGCCCAAGCGCAGGCCCAATCCTTGAAGTTGGCGACCCAGTCCGAGCACCGCAGCCGATTTGCCCCCGCTGGCCACGGTTGAACCAATCAGTAACCCTTTCATCCCTGGTCTCCCCTTAGGTCTGAACCCCAGGTGACGACGGTTTTCCTAGCCTGGGCGCTCAATTGTTAACACGCTCAATTGTTAACAGATTCTGATCTGCTCACCTCCATTCTAGGGTGAGGGTTTGGGTTTCTTTCAGGTTATAGGCACGGGTCAGGATGCCAAGACAGGGGGTAAGGGGGCGGCCGGCCGACTCCAGTCCAGCATCCGTTGGATGGGGACACGCGCAGCTATCATCACGGTCTCCGGCAGGGTAAGGGCCGGCCGGCCGTCCCGCAGGGCCTGGTAGACCTTCTCCAGGGTGTTGAGTCGCATGTAGGGGCACTCATTGCACAGACAGCCGTTTTGGGCCGGGGCTGGGATGAACTGCTTGTGGGGAGCGTGTTTGTGCATTTGGTGAATAATCCCTGGCTCGGTCACCACGATAAAGGTGGTGGAGGGGCTGGTCTGGACATGGCTAAGCAGGCGGGAGGTAGAGCCAATGAAATCCGCAAGCGCCAGTACAGGAGCCTCGCACTCCGGATGAGCAATCACCTCGGCGGCGGGATGCTGGGCTTTGAGTGCCCAAAGCTGGCGCTCGGAGAAGGTTTCGTGGACGATACAACTGCCGGGCCAAAGCACCATCGGCCGGCCGGTGTGGGCCATCACGTAGCGGCCCAGGTTTTGGTCAGGGGCAAACAGGATGGGCTGCTCTGGTGGAATTTGCTGGATTAAGCTAACGGCGTTGGCACTGGTACAGATCAGGTCGCTCATGGCCTTCACGGCCGCCGAGCAGTTGATATAGCTGACCACAAAATGGTCAGGATAGCAGGCCCGAAACTGGGCAAACGCCTCTGGGGGACAACTGTCAGCCAGGGAGCACCCGGCACTGAGGTCGGGGAGGAGTACAGTTCTGTCCGGGTTGAGGATCTTGGCCGTCTCTGCCATGAAGTGCACCCCGGCAAAGAGAATCACCTCGGCCTCAGTCTGGGCAGCTTGGCGCGATAGCTCCAGGGAATCCCCGATAAAGTCAGCCACGTCCTGGATGGCCGGATCCTGGTAGTAGTGGGCCAGGATCACCGCCTGCTTGGCCTGTTTGAGTTCAGCAATGGCCGCGACTAAGTCTTGAGGCAGTTCGGCCGGCCGGGAAGCAGTTGAGGTGAGAAACACAGACTTGGACGGGGTGAAGATGGAGAATTCAATTATATTGCTTTTCACCATAAATTGATATTTCGTTACACCCAGGCTCCTCCCGTGCACCGTCCTCGAGTCACCCCTAGGCAACCGCGCCCCCGGCTTCTACGCTGGAGGGGTGATGCGTACCCCAAGCCCACCCCCGGTTCACGCGGCCGGCCGCCCTGTCACCTTGGCGGTGATTGGGGATGTTCATGACCAGTGGACAGCGGATGATCCCCACATTCTGGCGGCCCTAGGCGTTGATGGGATGTTGTTTGTTGGGGATTTTGGTAACGAGGCGGTGCCCGTGGTGGCGGCCATTGCCAGTTTGCTCCTGCCCAAGGCAGTGGTGTTGGGCAATCATGATGCCTGGTTTACGGCGACGGAGTGGGGACGGGCCAAGTGTCCCTACGACCGGGCACGAGAGGATCGCCTCTTGGCCCAACTGGCCTACCTGGGCGCCGACCATGTGGGCTATGGCTACCGCAATTTTCCCACCTTGGGCCTGAGTGTGGTGGGGGGGCGGCCCTGCTCTTGGGGGGGATCGGACTGGCGACACGGCAGCTTTTACCAGCAGTATTTTGGCGTTGACAGTCTGGCAACCTCCGCTGAGCGGATTGATGAGGCGGCTCGTCAGGCAACGGGGGAAACCCTGGTCTTTCTCAACCACAATGGGCCACTGGGGTTGGGGGACGCGCCCCAGTCCCCCTGTGGTCGTGACTGGAACCCGATTGGCGCCGACTTTGGTGACCCAGACCTGGCGATTGCCCTAGCCCATACCCGCCAGCGAGGGCGGCCGGCTGCCTTGGTGGTCTTTGGCCATATGCACCGCCAGTTGCGTCAGAACTTGGGTCAGCGGCAGATGCTCCTGGTAGATGCGATGGGTACGGTTTACCTGAATGCGGCAGTCGTCCCTCGGATTCGGCTTGGCCCGACTGGCCCCGAACACCATATGGCCCTCGTCACCCTGGCGGCCGGCCGCGTCACTGAGGCCCGTTTTGTCTGGTGCTCCCCCCAGGGGCGAATCCTGACCGAGGAAACGCTCTACACCCGGCCGGCCGAGGCTGCTGCCGATTGGCGGACGGAAGTCCTAGCCACGGGGTGACTGGCATGGATACCCGTGAAGGATGGAGTGAAGTTCATGGCGCTGTGCCCCGGCCGGCCGGCCCCCGCCCCAGTTGGGACGAGTATTTTTTGATGCTGGCCAAACTAGCGGCCACCCGCTCGACTTGCCTGGCCTTGCCCGTCGGGGCGGTGATCGTCAAAGACCGCCAAGTCCTAGCCACGGGTTACAACGGCCCGCCTTCGGGTTCCCCCCACTGTACCAGCCAGGGATTTTGCTATCCAGGGCTACCCAGTTGTGATGCCAGCCCCACCCTGCCCTCCCGCGCTGTCCACGCCGAAGCCAATGCCTTAGCTCAGGCTGCTCGCCACGGGATTTCCACGGCTGGGGCCGGTCTCTACGTCACCCTGGAACCTTGTTTGTCCTGCTTGAAGCTGATTATTTCTGCTGGGATTCGGGAGGTCGTCTACGAAACAGCCTTCCACAAAACCAGTGGCCACACGGTGCGAGACGGGTTTGTGGCCGATGGACTGGTGCAGTTGCGCCAGGTCACCTTGGATGAGGCAGTGGTGGCGCGGGCCGTTGAGTTTTTGCGACAACCCATTTCCCAGACCCAGTTGCAGTTTCCACCCGCTTAGCTCAGAGCATCCAGCAGCCGCTGAATCGCTGGGCTGTCCTCAGCGTTGGGGCAAGCCTCGACGTACAGGCGCAAATCGTCGGCGGCCGGCCGCCAATCCCCGAGTTGATAGCGGACGATGCCCCGATCCCGCCGCTCTAGGGGGTCGGTGGGACTCAGAAGCACCAACCGATCGGTAGCGACGAGGGCCTCTGGCCAAGCCTGTTGCCGCAGGTAGATCAGCTTCAGATTCGTCAGCAAGCGCCGCAGCCAGGTTTGATCAGAAACAGGTTCCAGAAACTCAGGCTTCAGGGCCACGGGCTGCTGGTAGACCCGTGTCAACAGGGTCTCGCAATCCTCCGGGAACAACAGTTCGCCCCCGTGGAAGCAGTCTACAAAGATTCCAGCCTCTGGAAAATCGGGCTTGAGCAGGAAGTGACCGGGCAGGCCAATGCCTACTAGGGGAAATCCGACGCGCCGAGCTACCTCCCGATAGACTAGCGACAGGGTAATCGGAATCCCCAGTCGGCGATCCAGCACCTGATCCAGGAAACTGTTTGCCGGGTCGTAGTAGTTTCCCTGATTGCCGCGAAAGCCTAGGGTCTCGAAGAAAAATCGGTTCAGCCCTTGAATGACCCGCAGGGGATAGCGTTCCACAGGCAACTGGTCAGTCACCTGCGCTGCCCACTGATCCAAGCGGTTCAGGTATGGCCCCAGTTCCAGTGCAGAATTGAAGCCCCAGGCAGCGATCAGGGCTGCCCGTCCCAAATCTAGGTCAGCGGCCGGCCGGCCGATTTCCTGCTCGAAGGCTTGCCGCGCCAGATCCGATCCTCTCTCCATCAGGAGGCCGGGAGTACCTGGAAACTGGAGAGAAACTTCTCGGCAAGGGCTTCAGAGCCTTTGGGCACCGTGGCATTGACGACAAACAATCGGTTATTGACGATGAGGAAGTAGGTTTCGCCATAGCTGGGTTGACTGCCCTCAATGGCATAGACCAGTCGCTTGCCTGGATTGCCACTGACGGTGACATCAGTAAAGGAGACTTCCTGGCCATTGGTGTCTTTGAGGAGTGAACCTTTAGCGTCCCCGATGATGGTGTCGGCCCCAGCAAACTGCATGGCGATGGGAGGGATATCCGAGTAGTTAACGGAGTAGGACTGGGTATCTACCTTGATCCCAAAGCCGTAGTTGGTGATTGGCCCAATGGGCGTGGCTTGCTGGCTCTGGCTTTCCGTGGGCTGACCGGGCATGGAGACGGCAAAGCGGCCGGCATCGGAGCGAAACACCACCCAGTCTTGGGTTAGACCCGGAGTACTCACCACCAGCACCAGCGCTGGCACCGTACTCACCAGGGGCATCCAGACACGCATAGGCGACTCCCATCACAATGTCAGTCCGAAACCGGATCATACTCCGAACGGCCGGCCGGGAGTAGCTCCAGCGGTATTTCCGTTACTTACGGATAAGCTATCGGTCTGGCCTCAGGTCTTTTCCGGGCTTACTGGCTCTTTCCTAAGATATCGTGAGCGAGATTCTTTGGCTGGGTTGCTAGGTAACTGTACAGGTGATGGGGACCGAAGTTCGCGAGAGTCATGACAAGAAAAAGGTGGACTAGCTTTGGGGACAGTGGCGTTCTCACCGCACTTGTTACGGTAAAAGGCTCCCAGTAGAGGATTTATCCACTGCTGGCCAGATATACCCTGAAAACAGAACCTAGACCAGAAGTGATGGATAACAGGCCGCTAGAGTGGGTTATGCCGCACCTAGGGTCTAGGAATAGTTAGCTCTCGGGGATACAACGGGAAAGCTTCTGTGAGATGTAGTGACCCAATGAATGCAAGTCTTCGATGGCAGCATACTTGGAAGACCTTAGAAGGAGTACAATACTGATTTAAGCTGCCACGGCTGAGAGTGAGCAAGCATGGCTGTTAGTATATTCTCAACAACTGTTCAGCAAGTTCATGAAAATCAGAGCGATCATTCATCCAGCAGAAGAAGGTGGCTATTGGGCGGAGGTTCCCGCACTTCCCGGTTGTATTACTGAGGGTGACACAGTCGAGGAGGTGATAGCTAATTTGCAAGATGCTATTGAAGGTTGGCTGGATGTTGCTAACAGTCGCAATACAATTGAATCAACGGATCAGGTTATCGAAATTGCCGTATGAAATCAGTTTCTGGCAAACAATTATGCAAAATTGTGGAGCGAAAAGGCTGGGTTTTGCGAAGGGTTACTGGTAGTCACCACATCTATGAGAATCTGGAAGCAGGTAAAACCATATCAATTCCCGTCCATCAAAATCGAGATCTGAAAATTGGAACTTTGAAGGCATTGATGAAAATAGCCGACCTATCTGAAAAAGACCTCCTCTAACGGTGAGTCTCTAAGTTATTATGGATATCTGCGGAGAGACCACTTTTTCAGTGTACAGATGGACTGATCTCAATGTATTTGAAAGCAAAAACTCGACCAAGATTTCTATACAGATCTTTCGAGAGTGCGGATATGTTTGGCTGTATAGTCACTTTGCTTAGGTATGGGATGCTCATACTCACTTCTATCTTCGCTTCATCCTGTCTGCCTCAGAATTTCGGGGTACATGAGGGGCATGGTAAGATTGAGGAAATATCTTGCTCTTCTTTGAATTGACTATAGTCAAGTCATAAGCACTCAGTTTGCAGTCTTTCATTGTTGAAAACTTTTTACCTGGCTGAGTATAGCCGATTTGAATGGGGATGAGACATTCTTCAGGCTTTCTCGACTCTCTCT
>JACYLR010000028.1 GCA_015272465.1 Gloeomargaritaceae cyanobacterium C42_A2020_066 | reverse complement strand
ATCTTAGCTCATCATTGTAGATAGCGCTGCATGGTAATTTAAATCGGCTATACCTGATGGTCAGACTGATGCTGCTGCACACTTTCCGCACACATTAACTCTGGGGTGTGGCGGTGATCGTCTCCTGGAGGGCTGTGGCCAAGTCCTGGGTGAGATCGAGGATGGCCTGGCGCGCTGCCCGACGATTTTCCTGGTATTGGGGCCAGTAGTCGTTGACTCGGATGGGGGGCGCTACGGTCATCTGCACCCACCGCCGTCCCAGGGGTGGAATGGGTTTAGGCGTTCCTTTCAAATCCGCAAGGACTTGGCCAACAAGCACCAGGGTCTCAGCAAATCGTTCAGCGCTGGGGTTGGCCAGTACGTAGTCTCCAGTGATACTCAGGAGTTTCTCGACGAGGTGCATGTGCCACAACCGCAGATCGGCTTCTTGGGCAATGCGGTCGGCCAAACCCCGCTCTACTGGCGATAGCGTGATGGGTGGCTTTAACTCTTCTCGATACATCCAGTTCCACCCAGCTTGCTCCAACTGGCGACAGCGCTCCGTGGGGGTGCCCCGGCCCGGCAATCCAAAAAACTGCTCAGCTACGGTGAGGGCGGTTTCCATGAGGGCGCGCAGGCGCTGGCCAATGACCTGGTTGGGGCGGTCAGCAGGTTCTAGGTCGGCCGGCCGGGGGAGGTCAGCCCGATAGAAGCGGCTGTAGAACTGTTCCATCAAGCCCAAAGCCTGCTCTCCTAGGGCGCGCAGGCGTGGGTAGAAGACTTGGGCAGGATCGGCAGGCAGGGAACCACGAGATTCGGCCGGCCGGCCGCAATCCTGTTCCAACTGACTGAGCATCCGGTCAATGGCGGCCCAGGGTGGTTGGTGGAAACGGTACTGTAAGCCCACGGGAACGATATACATGGCCTCTGCACGGCCGGCCGCGTGTAAATCCTCCAACCCCCAGAAGGCTAACTGGGCAACACCCGGTTCGAGGGGATTGACCTGTTCGCTGTAGCCATTGATCCCTCCCTCCGGGGCCAGGGCAAGGGGCATGGGGCTATTGACCACCGCTTCTCGCGCGACCTTCAACCCCACCCGATCCGCCTTGCCTCGCTGGATGGGAATGCCCCCTAGGGCTGCGAAAAAAGGCCCTACCCACTGACCCGCCCAGAGGGGAATCCCCCGGTCGTAGATGAAGTGGGAATGAACCGGCGCCTTGAGGGAAATCCCCCGCCGCCGCGCCGCCGCAGGTACAGCCTGAGTCACCAAATGCAGCATGCAAAAGGGATCGTCCAGGGTGGGATGGCGAAAGGCAAGCAGGAACCGCGCCCGGCCGGCCGCTAGATCTTGGTAGAGATCGACAAGGGAATCTACCCCCCGTGTCTCAATGCGGTCGATAGCCAGTTGGGTTCGCAACCAAAAGGGCAATGCCAGACAGGTGGCCCGCTGTACCCAGGGGTTAAAGGCAGGGGGGATAAACGCCAAAGGGGGGCCGGCGCGCAACTGGGGTTTGGTCACGGGCTGTGGTCAGGATGTCGGTGGAATAGAACTCTAGGGTCGTCACCCCCATTGAACCACAGCCGCTCCGAGCAGTGGCCTCATGCTTGCATCCCAAGTCGGGATAACTGTTCTCAGGGGTCGTCGCATGCCTCTCACTAGGGCAGGGGCGAATCCATCTTGACCCGGGTGGTACAGGCTCCTAGGACGTACCGATGAGCCGGAGGGTCTCAATCCAAACCTTGAGTTCCTGCTTGGCTTGGCTTCTATCAGTCAACTCCTGGGGTTGATGGGCAACGTAGGTGTTCCGAAAGTCATTAATGCGGGTTACTCTCTCGAGAATCTCCTGTGCACCCTGGAACTGTAAATGGGTTTGTAACGCCTCAAAAACACCACCAATAGGTGTGGATTCATTAAGGGCGTAGTCCATACAGGATCGGAGTAGGCCAATAAGCGACAAACCATTGTTGAAGACCAAGGTTCGTTTCAGATTTTGGGCGAGTTTGCGGTAGTAGTCCTCAGCTTTCCGCTCGACATTGCCTAGATAGGGAGCAAACCAGGCTTTTTGGTCTTCCACCGCCACAGGCATTACAGGCCGTAATCGCCGTACCAGAAAACCTTTGGCGACTTCATCCATAGATCCTAGGAGGGCTGTAAAGGCAGGTGCATAGTTCATACCCACCTTATTTTCAAAGAAGTGGTAGAGAATAACAGCCTGGTCAGCGGCCCGCCGGTAGCGAGAAGGGAGGGCATTCAGAACAGAAGGATCAACCAGGCTATCTGTGGCGGTAATTTCTTCATCTGACCTGCCCAGATTCACAAAGAGGGGCAAATCCTGAAACTCGTTCGATTGCAGCAGGTTTTGCAGGGCTGGGGCACAGGCACGGGCCAGTTCAGCCACTGTATCCCCTGCCATCCGTTCAAATACACCCTGGGGGATATAGAGATAGTGCCACTGAGCAGGATGGCCGGAAGCAGCTTCACACCAAGCCACCGCCGCCTTGGCTTTCAAGGGAACATCTCGATCTTCTCGTCCTTTGGTTTCTGCTAAATAGTAATGACCATTGGAGGTGCGGATAAAAAAGTCAGGGGTGTAGAATGCTAGGCGATCGCCATTGGCCAAGTAATCAATTCGCAAACACTGGGGGCCAGCATTTTTTGCAAAGGCAGCAACATCACCAGCACGGTCACAGAACTTGGCCACGGCCACTTCCAATTCCCAGTTGCAGGTGACAAGGTTAAATAGTGTCTTTATCGCTTCCACGGCCGGCCGGCGTTCGCTGAGGGTCACCTGAAAGGGCTTCCAGGTCTTGAGAGATTTAGGAGCTTCAACAGGGATTCTTTCCTCGGTCGTGGTGGTGCGACTACGAATCAGGGGGACAAACACAGCCCGCAAGTGCTCACCCACATCCGAATCTGCCAGCCGTGTAACCAGTTTGGAGTCAAATAGATTTGTTTTTTCTTCAAACAGGATTTCTTCTAGAAAGACTTTGATAAGTGGCGCAAGGGTGACATGGAGTCCTCGCAGCCTACAGATGGCTTCCAATTGATTGACGTAGTAGGAAACCGCTCCCACACCCGATGCAAGTAGGGGTAAATTGAGTTTCATTCTCTCAACGATTTCCCCTGTGAATAGATGTCTTCCCTCGTACTGAATCTCACTTCTGCCTTGCTGACCTAGGGGTAAGGGATGATAGGGTTTGAACGCTTTCCTAATGTCCTGAATTGTCAGGTTTACTAATTTAGGTACAATTCGGAAACCCGCGGAAAGAGTGGGAATCTGGATGTTCAGAGCATCGACATCCTTGCGCGCTTCATCCGGGAAGATGGAAATGGTGGTCGCGGAAACCCGATCGAGTTCTACAATCTCTAGCGGTAATCCTTCCTGCGCCAGTTCTTCCTGATATAGGCTGGCAAAGGCTGGATGTTCTATCACAGTCACCAGTTCGTTAGCCTGACCGGGGGGTGTCATGCGGCGTAAGCCGCGTCCCAAGGTTTGTTCTGGCAGGATATTCGCTTTAGAACTATAGGGCCGCAGGGGCACGATCGTTGTCACATTGCGGACATCCCAGCCTTCCCGCAGCATTAACACCGAGACAATGCAGAAATAAGGGCTGGTGTTGGCATCCAGTTCTCGACTGAGTCTCCGCAATGCCTTGAGATCTTCATCACTGATGGCTTTCTCGTCTTCAACAAATTCGTACCGGGTCTCTTTCCCCCGGCCCACCTTCTTGAGCTTGCCCTTGAGGTTGGTGTGGAGGTTAATGGTCTTGCCATTGAGCTGCTCAAAAAGGGGGTCAGTATTGAAACGCTGGGTAATTTGATCGGCGGCGTTGGTATCGTCGCACATGATGAACAGCAGGGGCTTTTTGCCACTGGCCTGCCATTCCTCCCGGCTGGCTTTCCAGCGCTCGTAGCCCAGTAGCAGATGCTGTTCCCAGCGGTAGGCGGCGTTGTCACTGGCTTGCTCGACCAGTTTGCGGCCGGCCTGCCCAATCAGTGGCGTTTTGACAATCCCAGCATCGACAGCTTCCCCCAAAGGCGTATCACAGACGATGTGCTTGAACAATTGGCCCTTGTTGTCTTTGGGTGTGGCGGAGAAGTCGAGTTGGGCCACCAGCTTGCAACCCCTGCGCGCCAGGATAGTTTCGTGCAGGGTGCGGATCGCTTCATTCCAGGCAGAGCCAGGGTCCCAAACGTGGTGGGCCTCGTCGTTGAGCACCATCACCCGGCGATGGGCAGTGATTCTATCCCGCAGGGCAGCACTGGTATCGAGGGCTTTCGTCTTCGAGACAAAAGGCCCGGCAAAGGCATAGGTGTCAGCTTCTCCTGTGGGCCGGCGTTTGGCAGTGTCGTAGAGTCGGTGAATGTTGGTGAGGTAGAGGGTGCCCCCCGTTGCAGCACCGCTGGCTTCGTCCTGGAGCACCACGGATAGATTCCAATCACCGCGCCATTCGGGGGGAATCAGTGGGTCTTCGTCAAACACGCGCCCGTTACCAAAGTCTTCTTTAAGGCGTTCGTAGACAGTCAGGTTAGGGGCAATCACCACAAAGTGACGTGCCATCTCCGAGTCGGACTCCCGCAGGGCATGGAAATAACTCCAGACGATGCACAGGCTCATCACCTTGGTTTTGCCCGACCCGGTGGCCAGCTTAAAGGCATAGCGGCTCCAGGTGTCTTCAGCTTCAGCAAGGCCCAGTGCCCGCAATTCCGCGTTTGCGTCGCCAAACTCGGCAATGATTTGGGACAAACACTCAATGCGCCGCACTTCTTTCAGATAAATCAGGGTTTCGACGGCTTCCCGCTGACAGAAGTAGTAGCGAAACTCAAATTCTTCACCCTCAGGGGTGGTCTTTCGGTGGGCACGGTGAAACCAGTGATTGAGTAGTTGTAGGGTGGTGTCACTAGCGCCGATGTAAAACGCTTCCCGCCACTCTCGGACAGCAGCACGCAGATTATTCACCACATCAATGGGGGAAGCTCTGCGCCCTTGCTTAACTACGGCGGGTTCACCTGGTTTGTCAGCCCGGAGGCGGTGGGCGTTGGGTTCCTGCCAGGGAGCGAACAAGGGTTCGAGTACAGCGGTGTTTAGAGGGGTTGAGGCCATGGGTTGAGCCAGTGAGAGTGAGTGAAGATGGTTCTACAGCGCAAAGTATTCGCAAATGACTCGACGGAGACCGGCACACTCTTGAAAGGCTTGATTGGCTATGGTCTGATTCGCGGATGCACCCGGATAACGAAACTCAACACCATAGGTGGTCAATGCGTCTAGATCAGGGCGCAGAGATACCCATGTGGGTTGGACGGGCAGGAAAAGTTCAAGAAGTAAGCTTAGATCATGGGTTTCGGGAAATGGAATATTGTTTTCCTGCAAGCAGGCTTTTAGGTATTTTTCGATGCATTCTTGGGCATGAAAACATACAGTATCGTAATTAGGCATATGTTGAACCTGAAGTTCGCGTTGAGCGGTGGCGAAATCAGCTTCTGCTTTATTGATCCATTCTTGGGTAATTGGCTTCAACATGATTGGCTGCATACAGAACACGACCGTTACTAATAATGTCTTGAATGAACAGGTCACCCATTTCTAGTCGGTGTTGAACTTGCTGCGGGGTTCGTGCCATGAGATCAAGCGGGAAGGGGGCTTTAATTTGTTGGCGAATAGAGATCGCCTTTTGTACTGGCATTTCTTCAAATGGCAAAATTACCAGCAAATCGACATCTGAGTCATCATTAGGGTTCCCATAGGCATAGGAGCCAAACAAAATAATGCGTTCCGGTTGAAACCTTTCAGCAATCTGCTGGCTAAATAATTGTATTTTCTCAATTGAGATCA
>JACYLR010000071.1 GCA_015272465.1 Gloeomargaritaceae cyanobacterium C42_A2020_066 | reverse complement strand
AATGAGGCAGCAGTGAATGAAGCATTACGCCTATTGATGCAGATTGCCCAGCGCCAGTATCTCAACACTGCGGTGCAGCGGACGGAATAAAAGGTACTGCTAAGTGTTTAGGATGAATAGCCCGCGCCGACCTGTGCCGTTCTGGTAACTGATGCCTAGGACTCTTGGTGGCCTGGTGTAGACGTCGGACTAGTGTCTCGTAGCCTGTCTACCGAAGCCCGTCGGAAACTGAAGTATTCTGGGAACCATCCCCAGTTGTCGGAGGTACACCCTTGTCTCCCCCCTCCGAAGTTACCCAAACGCATCTGGAAGCCTTCTGGATGCCCTTTACGGCCAATCGCCAGTTCAAAGCCGCACCGCGGATGCTGGTGGCTGCCCAGGGTATGTACTACACCAGTGAAGATGGGCGTGCCATCCTTGACGGCACGGCCGGCCTCTGGTGTGTGAATGCGGGCCACGGCCGGCCGGAGATTGCCGAGGCGGTCAAGCACCAGGTTCTCCAACTGGACTTTGCCCCCACCTTCCAGATGGGTCATCCGGGGCCATTTGCCTTGGCGGAAGCCCTCGTCCAGATGGTGCCGGGCGACCTAAACCATGTGTTCTTCGCCAACTCCGGTTCCGAGGCGGTGGAGACAGCCCTGAAAATTGCCCTAGCCTACCACCGCGTCCGGGGGGAAGGCAGCCGCCAGTGGTTGATCGGGCGGGAGCGGGCCTACCACGGCGTCAACTTTGGCGGATTGTCGGTGGGGGGGATCGGCCCCAATCGCCACCTGTTTGGCAACCTGCTCAGTGTGGATCACCTGCCCCATACCCACAACCTGACCCACAATGCCTTCACGCGCGGTCAACCCCAGTGGGGGGATCACTTGGCCGATGAATTGGAACGGCTGATGACCCTCCACGGCGCGGCCAATGTGGCGGCGGTGATTGTAGAGCCTATTGCTGGTGCGACGGGAGTGCTGTTGCCGCCGGTGGGCTATCTCCAGCGTCTGCGTCAGATCTGTGACCAGCATGGGGTTTTGCTGATTTTTGATGAGGTGATCACCGGGTTTGGTCGTCTGGGCACCCCCTTCGCCACCGAGTACTTTGGCGTTATGCCCGACCTAATTACCGTCGCCAAGGGCCTCACCAATGGCACCATACCTATGGGGGCCGTCTTTGTCCGCCAGGGTATCTACGACGCCTTCATGCAGGGGCCGGCCGGCCGGATCGAGTTTGCCCACGGCTACACCTACTCAGGCCATCCGGTTGCCTGCGCTGCGGCCCTAGCCACCCTGGACATTTACCGTCGCGAGGCGCTCTTTGACCGGGTGAATCACCTGGCAACCGCTTGGGAAGCCGCGGCCCACAGCCTCAAGGGCACCCCGGGGATTATTGATATTCGCAACCTGGGCTTGCTGGCGGCCATTGAACTGGAGCCAGAGGCCGGCCGGCCGGGGGCCAGGGGATTCGAGGTCTTTCGGCGCTGCTACGAGCGGGGGGTGCTGGTGCGCTCCGCTGGAGATACCATTGCCCTCTCACCACCCCTGGTTATTGAACCCCACCAAATAGACCAGCTATTCACGACCCTTGGTGAAGCCATTGCCCAGGGCTTCTAGGTTCAGTCCTAGTCTCTAACGTACTCGCCTACCCAGACTCCCGTCCCAGTGCAAGGGCGCAGCCGCTTTGGCTAAGGGGGCTTCTGGAACCTGACCTATGGCAACACCGTGGGGCCATGTCGGCGGACAGATGGCGATGAAACGGGCATAGCCCCCCAAGCCACCCTGGAATTTGGCATAACCGATGGCAACGAGCGCCCCCACTTCAGGCACCTGGTCAAGGTGTGCCACACCTTCGGCTTGCGTGTAGCCGTGGTTGAGCAGCCAGTCCTCGCCCTCCAGGGTGGGTGTGCTGTCCGTATCTAGGGGTTCATGGCCGTGGAACAGGATCTGGCGTTGGAGGTGCAAGAACTTCAGGGCGGCCAGGGAAACCCCAGGAAACTGGGTTTGGGTTGCTAAGGCGGGATCAGGCCAGGCTTTTGACCAGTCAGAACGGACAAACACCACTGATCCAGCAGGGATTCGACCATGGCTCGCTTCCCATCGCAGAATGTCCTTCACTTGCAGCGCGTAGTTGGGGTCGCGAGCAACCTGTTCCTGGATTGGGATCACCACCAAGGGCCGCACCGCAAACGTGGGGGGTAACTCGTCAATGGCGGGGTAGTGGGGGTTCCAGTGGGCGGGCGGGTCGAGTTGGGTACCCAGTTGATCCGTGGGCAGATCGTAATGCGTTGCCTCAAAGCCATCAGCGGCATAGGTGTAGGGAGTTCCCGTTTTCGGGTTGGTGGTCGCGGAAAACTGCGGCTGTCCAAAGCCTGCCCACACCGGCATCTGAGGGGCTATCGCATGGGTGAGGTCAACATACTTAGCAGATTGCAGGAACCCTTGATAAACCTCCCACAGAGAATCTTGGGCCGCGAGCTTGGGAGCAACATCCGCCCATGCCCAAGTCGCGGCAAGCAGGGTGCTGAGGACGCATACCAACCCTAGTAATCGGCGTCTGTGCATAGCGTCTCGGTCTGGTTAGGTTGCGGACAACGCCCTTGGTGTGGTGCTCTGGCGGGCTGGATGGCTGTGAAACCCTGCTTCTAGGACTTAGGGTTAGGGCCTACAGTCGCTAGGGATTGTAGGGGACGATCCTGGCTATAGTGCCAGTGATCGGGGTGCAGGCTGGCAGTCTCAGCCTTTTGCAGTTCCGTGCCCAGGTAAAGGGCGTGTTCCGCCTCCAGCATGGGGCAGGCGGCGGCAATCTGTCGGTAAAGTTCCTGGGCGCGCCGACCGCAGAACACCTGAACCACTTCCCCTGTACCTGGGGTCAGATGCTCGACGCGAATACCCTGCTCGTCTAGGCTGACCAAAAAACTGCCCGCTGGGTCGCTGTAGTCCCGCTGGCGGAGGATGTCGGGGTAGACCCGGCGCAGCAACAAGTCTACGTTTTCCCAGGTGTCATCGTAGATGTGGGCTGACTGGCTGAGGGTGACCAGTGGCCCCAATGTCAGGGTGTAGTCAGCTCGCAGGGACACTTGTTCGAAGATGTGTTCTTGGAGGGCGCGCAGACCCATGGCGTTAGCGGGCCAGGCCGCGAACATATCATTGCTGCGGAGTACAGCGGTGAGGGATAGTTCCCCCGCCACCACCCGCACCCAGAGATGGTTGAGGCAGGGACTTCCCCCCTTGTGGTGGTCTCGCACATCCCACAGGGACATGACGGCGCTGGCGGCATCGATTTCCTGACAGAGCTTGTGAATCACCTGTTCGATTTGGTCTTCACCAAACCAGGAGCGCAGCCGCTGGCCGTAGGTATACTTGACGCCCTCGCGATAGGGGGCATCGGCAAGGATCTGGGGGAGATACTCCTGGATAAAGTCGGGGGTGACGGGTAGGTAATTCGGATCAGGGAAATAGAATCCCCGGGGTTCATCCGTGATCACCGCCGTCAGGTCGATCAGTTCCTGCCATTGCCCGTCATAGCCGGTGGGGCGCACGGTGCCGGTTGTCCGAATCCGATGCAAAATCTTGACCCAAGTTTCGGCAATGGTACGCCCGTGAAGGCGATGGCCATAGCGGGGGCCGGGTAGGGTCTGGGATTGGGGTTCCTGTTTGGGAAAGGTCTGCGGTTCAGCCCAGGGAATGACTGGCCGGCCGGCCGCCGCTATGGTTTGGTCAATCGCCTCCTGGATGCTGCCGGCCACCGACCAGGTGACAGACTGCCGCAGGGTTTCCAGGGCCTCTAGGGGAACTTCGGGATCGATGGTGCCCACGATGGATGAGCGGATGACCCAGCACGGCCGGCCGGTATCGGACTGACCTGCCTCAACGCCGTAGGCAAAAAAGTCAGCAAAGCACTGGCATCCCCCGGCATTGCGATCCTCACGGGTCGCTTGCAGGAGAACAAGGTGGGTGATGTAGGGATTGAAAAGCAAGTTGCGAACCAGGAAGTCAATGCCTCGGGTTGGGCTGTAGAGCTGGCCAATGGCGGCATAGTCCTGCGGCTCCAACCGTTTGGCCACCATTTCTTTGACCGTCCAGCCGGTGATAATCACCGTGTGGCCCGTCCCACAGATCAACTGATTGGGTTTGTAGAGAGGACGGTAGTGGCAGCCTGGGTCAGTCATGGCAGCGCCCGGTACGCTGGAACGATTATAGGGGGGGATCTGTGACCCCAGTCCCAAGCGAAAGTGTGTCCTCGCCCTGCGTCCGGTGATTTCTGACCCAAATCCAGGGCATTGGGGCAGCCCCTAGCCTGAGGCGGGTATCTGACTGGGGTACACCCGCTCCATGAGCGGCGCTGCCATGAAGGTGGTCACGAGGGCCATGATCACCAGCATCGTAAAGACGACGGGGGAAATGACCTTCAGACTGAGACCGACATTAAGGATAATCAACTCTGTCAGACCACGGGTGTTCATCAGCAGCCCCAGGGCAGAGGCTTCTCCTGCGGGCAGACCCGCCAGCCGGGATGCCCCGTAGGCTCCCCCATACTTACCCAGGATGGCCGCCGCCAAGATCAGGGCTGTGAGGCCCCAAAGCGTGGGCGTGTTGACAAGACCGATCTGAGTGTTGATGCCGCTGTAGGCGAAAAACAAAGGCAGGAGGAAAATGGTCACGAAGTCCTGGATTCGCCCCTTGAGGTAGGCAGTTACCTGTAAGTCCTTGGGCATAATAACTCCCAAGAGGAAACCCCCGAAAATGACATCAATTTTGAGCAATTCCGTGGCAATAGCACTTAAGATGACCAGAACGTAGATAAGCGTCTGCTTCTCCAGGCTAAGGACGCCCTGCCTTTCCCATCGATGGATGACCTTGCCTAGCCAGCTTTGGCCCAGGGTTAACATCAGCACGGCAAACGGGGTAATGCCTACCAAAATGGGTCAAGCCGCGAGAATATCCCCAGAGCGGGCTGCGATAATCGCCATCGCCAACAAGCACCAAGCTGTGATGTCGTCTATTGAGGCACAGGTCAGTGCGAGGAGACCCAGGGGTGTTTGCTGAAGATTTTTCTCGGTGATGATCCGCGCCAAAACAGGGAAGGCAGTCACAGACATGGCGGCACCAAGAAATAGGGCATAGGCCAGGCTTGACCCTGCTGTACTGGGTTGAAGCGGCTGTAGAACCGTCAAGGCCAGGAGGATGCCAAGTCCAAAGGGCACCACTACACTGGCATTTGAAGTGAGGATCGCCACCCGCAGGTGGCCCCGCATCATCTCAGGACTGACCTCTAGACCGACTAAGAACATAAAGAAGATCAGGCCAATTTGAGAAAGTAGATAAATGTAGGGCATGACCTCCGCTGGAAACAGGGTTTTAAGCGTGGTCGGCGCTAGCCAGCCTAATAGGGATGGCCCCAGGAGTATACCGGCAATAATCTCTCCCATGACTGGTGGTTGATTGATCCGGGAGAAGAGCATTCCCATGCAGCGAGCCAGCCCGATGATCAAGGCAATATCAAAGAGAACGAGTAACAGAACTGTGGTATCCATTCGCTTTTTTAATCCTCAAAGGGCTAGCTATGGCCAGCCTGGAACCTGGGTTTTTGAGCCTATCAACGGATTGAGCCTTCTGGAATGCTCTAGGAAGAGGGCTTGAGGATCTGGACTTCAGGACGCGTGCTTCTCCCGGGTCGCGCCGCTCAAGGTGCAACGCCAGGATAGACAACTCCCTACCTATCCTGTCTGACTCACAACCTTAAGTTTGCGAGTCAAAACCACCACGCCCACCAGCCCGGTGTTAATATCCCCATAATTTCTTAAAGTGTTAGCCTGTGCAGGTGGCGTGCAGGGGTTGCGTGATGGTTAGGGCTTTCTCAAACAAAATGATCTGGATCGGTGGGGGTATGGGACTCCTCCTGGGTGCCTGTGGTGGCCCTCCGAAGACGGCCGGCCCGCCGCCGGCGCCAGTTCAACTGCAACGTCTCGAAACCCAGACTCGCCAAGATAGTTCCGAGCTCGTCGGTGCCCTGGATGCGGA
>JACYLR010000228.1 GCA_015272465.1 Gloeomargaritaceae cyanobacterium C42_A2020_066 | reverse complement strand
TGCGCTGAGTGGTGATGCAGGGGATGATTCCTTGTCGGGAGGAGATCGAAACGACGTCCTCGATGGAGGTACGGGTTTTGACATACTTTTGGGAGGTGAAGGCGCAGATATCCTCCGTGGTGGAGATGATGATGACACTTTAAGTGGTAAAGAGGGCAATGACACGCTCCAAGGCGATGCTGGGAATGACAGCCTCGAGGGCCAGGCGGGCCTCGACAATCTCTCCGGTGGTGAAGGCGCTGACACCCTTATTGGTAGTTCCGGTTCGCAGACCAATGAAATCGACACCTTGACCGGCGGCAATGGGGCCGACTTCTTTGCCGTTGATAGTCGAGGGGCGAATTATGTGGGGGGTGGCAACCAGAACTATGCCCTGATCACCGACTACAACCTTGCAGCCGGTGACCGCATCTTGGTCAATGCCGACGACCTCTTCGATGACCCCCTGACCCCTGAGAATGAAAATCTCTACGAGTTTGCAGCAGGGGTGACTATCAACGGTGTCACCGGTGTGGCCATTTCCAAGCGCCCGGATGCAACTGCTGCCCCAGGAACTGGCGACTTGATCGCTCTGGTTCAAGGGGGTGTACTTCTCCAAGTCGTCGCCGGGATTGTTGGAGAAGCCCCCAGCTAATGACCTGATCTGCTCATTTCCTGCTTGATTAACAGTCCTCCGTGCGCGGGGGACTTTTTTCTTGGGAGGCTACTTCCTAGATACCCTTAGAATTGTCGCCTTCGTGTTCAATACGGCCCTAAACACCTTGACCCTATGACCACCCTCGCCTACTTCGACTGCCCGGCCGGCCTGGCGGGGGACATGTGCCTCGGTGCCCTGGTGGATGCGGGTGTGCCCCTAGACTACCTGGCAAGCCAACTCATGCGTTTGGGCCTGTCCGATACTTATACGCTCCGCCAGGAGACTGTGCACAAACGAGGTCAGCGTGCCACCAAAGTTCATGTCGAACTTAACTCCAGCGACACCCACCACCGCCACTGGCCCGATATCGCTGCCCTGATTCGCACGGCCGGCCTACCCCCCAAAGTCACTACCTGGAGCTTGGCTGTCTTTGAGGCTCTGGCTAAGGCTGAAGGTACTGTCCACGGTATTCCCCCGGAAAAAGTCCACTTCCACGAGGTCGGGGCCATTGATGCCATTGTCGATATTGTCGGCACCTGTTTGGGCCTTGACTGGCTGGGTGTCGAACGGATCGATTGCTCGGCCCTGCCCACGGGCGGGGGTACGGTCGAAACGGCTCACGGACGCCTTCCAGTCCCCACCCCGGCTGTTCTGGAACTGTGTCGCGCCCATCGCATTCCCCTCTACGGCAACGGCATTGACCGGGAGTTGGTTACCCCCACGGGTGCAGCCCTGATGGCGGCTCTGGCTTCTGGCTTTGGCCCTGCGCCAGGCATCACCCTGGAGCGGGTTGGCCTGGGCGCAGGCACATGGGAACTCCCTATCCCCAATCTCGCGCGTCTCTGGGTCGGCTATCCCTACTCATCTTCCTCCGGCCCCGACTCGCGTGAGACCGTCGCTGTGCTGGAAACCCAGATTGATGACTTTTCGCCTCAGGGGATTGCCTACGCCAGTGAGTGCCTGGGGGCCGCCGGAGCCTTGGACGTGTTCACCCAGGCAATTGGCATGAAAAAAGGCCGGCCGGCCGTGTTGCTTACTGTCATCTGCACCCCAGATCTAGCCAACACCTGCGAGGGGATTCTGTTTCGAGAAACCCCGACCCTGGGTGTACGCCACACGCTCCAGCAGCGCCGCATTCTAGAACGGGCCATACATACCCTGGACACTAGGTTTGGCCCCGTGCGCGTCAAGGTCGCGCGACTCGGCAGTCAAGTTGTGAATGTACAGCCGGAATACGAAGACTGTGCCCAGATCGCCCGCACGACGCAGCGGCCATGGCGAGAGATCCACCAGTTCATCCTGCATCAATGGCACACCCGTGCTGACCTAGCCGCTGACTCCACTGGCCCCAGCGAGTAAATCATGGGAATCCTGATGGGAAATCCCATGAGGAGCCTGTTGCCAGGTTTGCAGGGCTGATAGGGCGCGTTGACTGTAGGCCCGATAGCGATCGGCCTTGACCCGAATCCGCTGGGGGAGTTCCGGCAGGATGCCAAAGTTGGCTGGCATGGGCTGAAAATGCTTGGGTTCAGCGCGACTGATGAAATGGAACAGAGCGCCCATCATCGTTTCCGGTGGCAGGGTGAGGGGGGCTAACCCCAGCGCCAGCCGTGCCGCATTGGTGCCCGCCAGCCAGCCCCCCGCGACTGCGGCTGCGTAGCCCTCTGTGCCCGTAATTTGGCCAGCCGCCAGGCAATGGGGACGTGTCCGAAATTGCAGGGTCGGCTCCAGCAGTTGGGGTGCATTGAGAAAGGTATTGCGGTGCATCACCCCCAGCCGGACAAACTCCGCCTGCGCCAATCCCGGAATCATCTGAAAGACCCGTTTTTGCTCGGCCCAGCGCAGATTGGTTTGGAAGCCGACCAGGTTCCACAGCCGGCCGGCCTTGTCTTCCTGGCGCAGTTGCACAACGGCATAGGGGCGTTGGTCGGGGTAACGTCCATCCCGCAGGCCCACGGGCTTCAGGGGGCCGTAGCGCAGGGTATCCTCCCCCCGGCGGGCCAGTTCCTCAATCGGCAGACAGCCTTCGAAAAACTGGGCGTTTTCCCGGTCAAAGTCCTTGAGCGGTGCCTGCTCAGCGGTACACAGGGCCTCCCGGAAGGCCAGGTACTGGGGTTTATCCAGGGGACAGTTGAGGTAGGCGGCTTCCCCCCGGTCGTAGCGGGAGGCCAGGAAGGCGATGTCTCGGTTGATCGACTCCCCCAGCACGATGGGACTGGCCGCATCAAAAAAACTCAGGTAGGCCAAGCCCGTGAGGGTTTGTAAATCGGCTGCCAAGGCAGGACTGGTCAACGGTCCAGTGGCCAATACGACAATCCCGGTCTGGGGAAGCGCGGTCAGTTCCTCCCGTCGCACCTCGATCAGGGGATGGGCGGTCAGGGTTGCCGTTAAGTCCTGGCTAAATTGACCCCGATCCACCGCCAAGGCTCCACCGGCCGGCACCCCATGCACATCCGCCTTGTGGATCACGACTGACCCCAACTGGCGCAGTTCTGCCTGGAGCAGGCCGGCCGCCCGATCCACCGCCAGGGCACCGAAGGAATTGCTACACACCAATTCGGCAAACTCCCCCGTGTGGTGGGCCGGGGTCGCTTGCTGCGGCCGCATTTCATAGAGCACCACCGGCCGGCCGGCCTGGGCAATCTGCCAAGCTGCTTCGGTGCCTGCCAGGCCGCCGCCAACTACCATAATCGGTTCGGGTGCTGCGTGGGTCATAGAGGTGTCAGTCATTCCTTCTGATTGTAGAGAGGCTGAGGTGTCCGGGCGGGTCTGCTTGACGGGAGGCATAAATTTGTGCTGCAAGTTGGGCGGCTCAGCCTTGATCCCTGACCCACCCAGGGTAAGCTGTTAGGTAAGCCAAGGAACAACTTTGGGGTTTGATTGGCCCTAAGGTGAGTTCACCGATTGGTTTAACTGCCTTGTGGTGTGAGGTAAATCCCATGAAATCCCGCTGGCTCCTCCCGGGTTCCCTGGGCTGTTTGGCCCTAGCAACCCCTGTCCAGGCCGCCCAACTCCAGACTTGGACCCTCAACCTCGATGAAAATGCCCTAGAGTTTACGGCCCAGGGTGAGGTTCAACCCCGGTTCCAAGTACTTAACAACCCGGAGCGGTTGGTTATTGACCTGCCCAACACCGTTTGGAGCCAGGGTACGCGTGTCTATAGCCCGGCCGGCCGGCCGAGTGCGGTGCGCCAGGTGCGGGTCGCCCAATTTGACGCCACCACGACGCGCATGGTGGTCGAATTTAACCCCGGTCAACGGCTCAATGCGGGCCAAGTCCAGGTTGAGGCGATCGCGGCCGGCCGGTGGCGCATCCAACTACCGCCCCAGTCCGTGGCCCAGGTGGTGCAACCTGCCAATGCCTCCGTCAGCGCCCAAGCTGCCATTCGTCAGGTGCGGGCCAACCCCAGGGGCCTATTCGTGGATTTGGAGGGCGCACCCGGCCAAGTCACCCTCACCCGCAGTCCCGACCGCCGCTGGGTCTACCTGGATGTCCAGGATGCCAAGATTTCGCCCTACTACCGCCCGGATGCCGGTTCTAACCTGGCTGAGCGGGGTGTGCGGCGCATCCAGGTCAGTCAGAAGCCCGGGGTACAGGTTGTCACCCGGATTGCCCTAGAGGTAGACCCGCGGACGCCTGATTGGCAGGCCCGTACCAGTCGCGTCGCCAACTTTGGCGGTATTCTGCTCCTGCCTTCGGATACACCCGCACCTGCTACGGCCACACTGCCCGCAGCCCAACCCACTAACCCAACCCCTGTGGCGGCTGCCCCTACCCCCAAACCAACCCCCAGCATTGCCCCCTCCCGCCCGGCCGCTGCCCCCACCCCGGCCGCCGAGTCTTGGCCCCTCGATAGTGCTGGGGAAGTTCCCTTGGCTCTGATCCAACCCAATCTGCCGACCATCGAAGAGCATTCTTGGGGGTCGGGTTCCTTCCCCGTAGAAAACTTCACCACCTACACTTCATCCTTTGGCCCCCGCTGGGGTCGGTTCCACTACGGCCTCGACCTAGCCGCTCCGGAAGGCAGCTACATCCGCAACTGGTGGGCCGGCCGGGTGGTGGATGTCTTTAACGACAGCGGCTGCGGCACCGGCATTGTGGTGCAGTCGGGCCAGTGGGAGCATATCTACTGCCACCTCAAGGGGCGAGCTACCAAGGACGGCCAGGGCACCTACTTGAATGATCCCCAGAGTGGCCTCAACATCCGTGTGGGGCAATGGATCAGCGCCGGGAGCCGCATCGCCCGAGTCGGCATGACCGGCCGCACCACCGGGCCACACCTGCACTGGGGCCTCAAGTACAGTGGACAATGGATCGATCCAGCCCTTGTCCTGCGGGAAATGTACGCCCAACAAAACCAACAGCGCCTGATTTCCCGCCAGCCCTCCTAAGCCGGCGGTATGGTTCAATTCCAACGCTTCCTCACCCTGTTTTTTAGTCTGCTGGTTGAAGCCCTCCCTTTTTTGCTGCTGGGGGTGGTGTTTTCCAGCGTCCTGCTCTACTGGACTGACCCGGAGCAGTTGATCCGCCGCTTGCCGCGCCATCCCCTGTTGGGTGCCCTTGCGGGTGCCCTCTTTGGCTGTTTTCTGCCGGTGTGTGAATGCGGCAATGTGCCTGTAGCCCGCCGACTGCTCACCCAGGGACTCCCTGCTTCCGTGGCCATTGGCTTTCTGCTGGGTGCCCCTACAATCAATCCGATTGTGATTTGGGCAACTTGGACGGCCTTTCGGGATCAGCCGGAGATCGTGTTTTTGCGGGTGGGCCTCACCCTGGCGGTCGCGACCCTCATCGGTTGGATTTTTAGCGCCCAGGCGGATTTGCGGCCCTTTCTCCAGCCGGCTGTGGCGCAACTGATGCCCAGTCCCCGGCCGGCCGCCCCCAAGCTGGAACCCATTCCTACCGGTCAGTTTCTTCTGGCAGGCCCAGGGCCGGCCGTGGCCCTCCAGCAGGCCGAGTGGCTGACCTACAAGGGCCTCAGTGCCGCGGCCCGCTGGCGATTGGTGGGGGGCAATGCCATCCAGGAACTACGGGAACTGGGGGGGATTTTAGTCCTGGGTACGCTGGTGGCGGCTGGGGTTCAGGTGCTGGCTCCCCGTGATCTAATTCTCAGTTTGGGGCAAGGGCCGGTGACCTCTGTGGTGGCGATGTTGGTGCTGGCTACGGTGGTGTCCATCTGCTCGACGGTCGATGCCTTTTTTGCCCTCTCCTTTGCGGGCCTGTTTACCAGTGCCTCGCTCTTGGCCTTCCTGGTCTTCGGCCCGATGGTGGATCTCAAGGGCATTAGCCTGTTGTTAACGGTGTTTCGGCCGCGGGCCGTTGCCTACCTGTTTATCCTGGCGGCTCAGATGGTGCTGATCGCCACCCTTGGCCTCAATCTCTACTTCAGCTAGGAGGGGATATGGCACGGCTTGATGCCCTCGCACTGGCAGCCTGGGGCTTACTCTTGCTCAAGTACTGGGTCACGGGTCAACTGGCTGTCCTGATCCACCCCAAC
>JACYLR010000121.1 GCA_015272465.1 Gloeomargaritaceae cyanobacterium C42_A2020_066 | reverse complement strand
GGGCCATTTTGCTCTACTTGGCCGAGCGGCAGGGCCAATTACCCACGGATTTGGCGACCAAGGCCCAAGTCTATCAGTGGGTACTCTTTGCCAATTCGACCCTCGCCCAAGGTATTTTCATTGAGGCGAATCGGGAGCGGGAAATGCCCCGCCTCTTGGGACCGTTGAACACCCTGTTTGTCCACCAACCCTTCCTGATGGGGACAGAGTTCGGGGTGGCGGATGTGGCGGTGGGGTCTTTACTGACCTATATCCCAGTGATGCTCAACCTAGATTTGAGTGCCTATCCGGCGGTCATGGACTACATGCAGCGTCTGTCCAGCCGGCCGGCCTTTCAGCGGGGGATGGGTTCTGGGGGCTAGATGCGCTCCCGCTCGCGTTCCTTAGCCCGCTCCTTGGCCTTTTCCCGCATCCGCTCCCGGGGGCGCTCACCCTCCAGCGGCCGGCCGGCCTCCATCCGGGTACGCAGTTGTTGACGCTGTTCGGGGGTCAGGACTTTGCGGATGGCGAGTAGTTCATTAAACCGCTGCTCAGCAAGCTCGCGCTGCAAGTCCTGAAACTGGCGAAAGCGGTCGCGTAGCTGGCTCTCGGAGGCATTGCTGCCCATTAAGCCTTGCAGTTCATCCATGGTTTGGCGCAGGTTTTGTAGCCGGTCCCGGACACGCCCCCGCGACTGCTCCTGAATAGCCTCAATCTGGCGGGTTTGCTCTGGGGTCAGGTTCAAGTCCCGCAACCAGCGCGGCGACGGCCGGCCGGGGCCACCCGGATCGAGGGGCGGGGGAACTTGGGCTGGACTGGCGGCGGGAAAGCCTCCACCCACAACCAGACTGAGGCCAAGACCGAGGGCGATCAGACCCAGATGAAAACGGCCGGCCGGACTAGGGGAGGGGTTCTGTAGTCCAGGGTTCGGCATGGGCAGAGAAAACATGGCTCCAACTCTCCTCAAGGTGGGTTTCAACCGTGGCTAGGCGCAGGGTTTCGGGTTGGCGGGCCGGGATCAATACTTGCCCGAGGCCCCACAGGGCTGCTGCCCCAATCGCCAACACAAAGGGCCACCGGCGGCCGGCCGAACGCGGGGCAACGTGGGGGGGGAGTGTGGCCAACAAGCGGGCTTCCAAATCCAGTGCGGGGGCGGGTACAGGGGACTGGTGCTGGCGAAGGAAGCTGACCAGTTGGGGATCATCAGGGAGGGGCGTAGTCATAGGTGGACACCTTCATCGGCAAAAAACTGGCGCAGGGCGGCGCGGGCACGGAATAGTCGCGACTTCACTGTCCCTACGGGAATCTTGAGGATCTCGGCAATTTCCTTTTGGGGCCGATCCTCCAGGTCGTGAAGAATGAGTACGGCCCGCTGCTCAAAGGGCAACTGACGGATACCCCGCTCCACCAAGTCCTGGTAGTGGCAGTGGTTGAGGTCTAGGGGGTCAGTGTGGTGGTGGCCCTGGGCGGCTAGGGTGCGCTGCTGATCCCGCTGAAGACCCGCTTGGTGACGATGGTCAGCCGCCACATTGAGGGCAATCCGGTAGAGCCACACCCCAAACAGTTGGGGTTGACGCAGGCGCGGCAGGCCCCGCCAGACCCGCAGAAACACGTCCTGCACCAGGTCGTCCAAGTGGGTGGGACCACAGAGACGATACAACGTACCTCGCACCCGAGATTGGTAGCGGCGGTACAACACCTGAAAACTTTGAGTGTCTCCCCCCAAACACCTCTGAATCAGGGCGGTATCGTCGGGGAATGTGGGGGAGGCTTCGGCCACGCGGGATGAGGCAACCACAGGGTCAGGGTGGAATGGGAAGAGAAACGGGTGAGCGCATCACTGAAGACTTAGACACTCCTTGAGCCTGAAAGGTTCAAGCCCACCCCGGTAGAGTGGAAACAGTGCATGGGGCCGCAGTCATGGGTATCGACCCGGTAAGGGAACTGGAACAGGGGTTTAATCGGCTGGCAGCGGAGGTGTGTCTCCAAGCTCAGGCCGATGAATGGCTGACACTGGAAGTGGATGCCGAACGTAGCCAGTTTATCCGGTTTAACCAGGCCCGGGTGCGCCAGACGGGCTGGGTGGCGGATGGCGAGATTCGCCTCACCCTGATTTGGCAGGATCGGTGCGCCTATCGCAGTCTGCCCTTTACAGGCCACGGGGCAAGCGACTGCGCCTCTGTCCAAGCGGCCCTCACCAGTCTGCGCCAAGAGGTGCGGGAACTACCCCCCGATCCCCATGTGGTGCGGCCGGCCGACGTAGCCACCAGCCGGGAGGTCTATCCGGGCGCCCTGTTACCGCCGGAGCAGGTGGTACCCACCCTGATGCCTGTGGTGGCGGGCCTCGATTTTACGGGCTGCTATGCGGGGGGCCAAGTGGCGCGGGCCTACGCCGACAGCGCCGGGCAGAAGCACTGGTTTGCCACGGAGAGTTTCACCCTGGACTATTCCCTGTGGGCGGACGACGAACGGGCGGTCAAGGGAAACCTGGCGGGCAGTCACTGGGATCAGGCCCAATTTGCCAGCCAACTCCATGGCTTGACGGATCAACTGGCCCACCTCGGCCGGCCGACCAAAGCGATTCCCCGTGGCACCTACCGCACCTATTTGGGGCCGGCCGCTGTGGCCGATTTGGTGAGTATGCTCTCCTGGGGCGGTCTCAGCGAGGCGGCTCTACAGCAGGGGGTGAGTGCCCTGGGTGCCCTGCGGCGTGGGGAGAAGACCCTGTCACCCCAGTTTTGCTTGGGAGAAAACTTCAGCCATGGTCTCGTGCCTCGGTTTAACCACCTAGGGCAAATGGCCCCCATGACCCTGCCGTTGATTGAAGATGGCCAACTGGTGAATACGCTGATCAGCAGTCGTACGGCTCGGGAATACGGCCTAGAGGCCAATGGGGCGGGAGCGAGTGAAGCCCAGCGAGCACCGGAGGTCAGTCCGGGTTCTCTCCCAGAGGCCGAGGTGCTCACCACCCTGGGAACAGGGCTCTACCTCTCCAATTTGCATTACCTCAACTGGAGCGACCGGCCGGCCGGCCGGATTACGGGGATGACGCGCTTCGCCTGCTTCTGGGTCGAGGCCGGGGAACTGGTGACTCCCATTGTCAACTTGCGCTTTGATGAGAGTCTCTATCGATTTTGGGGTGATCAATTGGTGGGCTTGACCGACACCCTTGCCTTCATCCCTGAGGTCGGTACCTATGGTCAGCGCCATCTGGGGGGCACGTGGGCGCCGGGCATGGTGGTGGAGGATTTTACCTTTACCCTCTGAGGCGGCTAGTTTGATCTTCCGGGGGAGCACAGCACCTCTCGGCCGGCCGACTTCCTCAGACAGTAACCGACTCGCGACGGACAACCCACCCTGTCAACCTCCCTCAGGACTCACAACCCAGCGTCTCTGGGCAACCCACAGCCAAGCTGCCGTTGGTATGAAACCCAGCGTCATAATTTGACCGTGAACCTCCCCATCCTCCCTGCCCATGGAACTTAACAACACACCCTTTTGGTGGCATGGCCCCCGGCCGGCCGCCTGCTTGATGTTGCATGGTTTGGGCGGTGGCGTCTACGAAATGGCCCCGCTGGGTCAGGTCTTGTATCAGCAGGGCTGGACAGTGTGCGGTCTCAACTATCCTGGTCACGACCGGCCGGCCGGCCGGATGCCGGCCTCGCGCTGGGAAGAGTGGTACGGAGCTGTGGTCGCCGCCTATACGGAACTGCGCCAAACCTATGAACGGGTGCATATCATCGGGTTCTCCACCGGTACCCTACTGGGGCTGCACCTGGCTGCCCATCATCCTGTGGCCAGCCTCACCCTGCTCGCCCCCTTCTTCGGCATTCATCAACCCTGGTTCAGTCCCTGGCCCACAGAGGTCTACGTCAACACTCTGGGGCGTTTAATTGCGGATTTGCCCCGCCTGCGACTGCCCATCCATGACCCGGAAATGGCCGCGCTCGCCAAGCAAGTCGCCTTCTTCCACAGCTTCAACCTGGCGGCCGTCCGCAGCGCCTGTGAATTGATGGCCCTAGTCAAAACCGAACTACCCCGGATCACCGCCGCCGCTCTGATCCTCCAGTCTCGCCGCGATCAAGTGGTACGGCCGGCCGGCGCCCAGTTCTTGCATGACACCCTGGGGTCAACAGAAAAGAAACTCATTTGGCTCCACCGCTCGAATCACATCCTGACCCTGGACTACGAGCGGGAACAGGTGACAGAAGCGGTGGTGGGCTTTCTCAACGGCCGGCCGTGATGACGTAAACCTTGAAAGCCCATCCTGATTAGTTGCTATAACATCTCATTAAAGTCTAAAATCAGGGTCGTCACTCTTCAGACTGCGGTACTGTGCCATGACCCGAATTTCTCGACGCACCTTCCTGGTGGGTGGCGCGACCCTCACCACCACAACCCTTTGGGGCCAATGGGGCCGGCCGAGCTTCGCCCAGGGCCGAGATAAGGTCGTGAATCTCTACTCCGCCCGTCACTACGACACCGATGAGGTGCTCTACACCAACTTCACCAAGCGCACCGGCATTCGGGTCAACCTCGTGCAGGGTGAGGCGGATCCCCTGTTAGAGCGCATCCGCTCGGAAGGTCGCAACAGTCCGGCCGATGTCTTCATTACCGTCGATGCTGGCCGGCTCTGGCGCGCCCAAGAAGCGGGCATTTTACAGCCCATCCGCTCCCAAGTCCTCACCCGTGGTGTTCCAGCTTCCTTGCGAGACCCCGATGGATTCTGGTTTGGTCTCACCCGGCGGGCGCGGGTGATCATATTTGCCAAGGATCGGGTCGATCCCAGCCAGTTATCGACCTACGAAGCGCTGGCCAATCAGCGCTGGCGGGGCAAAGTCCTGATTCGCTCCTCCAAAAATATCTACAACCTGTCCCTCATGGGGGCGATGATTGGCCATCTCGGCGTCAAACCCACGGAAGCTTGGGCGCGGGGTGTGGCAGCCAACCTAGCTCGGCCCCCCCAGGGCGGTGATACGGATCAAATTCGGGCGGTGGCCGCAGGCGTAGGGGACTTGGCCCTGAGCAACACCTACTACCTGGTGCGGCTGATGAAATCATCCAAACCTGTGGATAAGGAGGTTGCTAGCAAAGTGGGCGTGTTCTTCCCCAACCAGCGGACTTGGGGCACTCACGTCAACATCAGTGGTGGGGGTGTGGTCAAAACGGCCCCCAATCGGGAGGCTGCCCAGAAGTTTCTGGAATATCTGATCAGCCCAGAGGCCCAGGTAATCTTTGCCAACAGCAACAATGAGTACCCGGTGCTGGACGGGGTTGCGGTTGACCCGGTGCTCGCCAGCTTGGGCACCTTTAAGGCCGATCCACTGAATGCGGCCATCTTTGCCCGCAATAATGCGGAAGCAGCCATGATCGCCGACCGCTCGGGCTGGGCCTAGGTCATCCCTTGGCGATGTGCGAGGCCAGTATGGGGAGGGTTGATTAGGTCGATCCTTCCCAGCAGCCCGTGTTAGGCCGGCCGCCGTAACGCCGCCAGTTTGACGTGAACCCCTAGGGCACACCGTGGCTGCGGGGGGACGCCTGGTTGCTGCTGAGGCTAGGCGCTACGGCCGAGGTGCGGCCGGCCGTACTGGTATCGAGGCCCTTCCCGGCCACCAACCCCGCCAGGTTCTTAGCCAGAATGGACTCAGGCTGGAGACCAATCGCCTCTCCCTGAACCACACCGGCGCCATCCAGGTAGGCGAAGTGGGGAATACCATCCACCTCAAATCGGATGATCTCCGGCAGCCAGCGAGGATTGTCCACGTTCAGCATCACAAAGTTGACCTGCTGTCCGTAGATCTGCTTCAGGCTGGCTAGGTCTTTGGCCATTGCCTTGCAGGTGGTACACCAGTCCGCATAAAACTCCACCAAACTCGGCCGGCCGTTGCTGAGGGCTACCTCTAGGGGCACAGCTTGGCGGGCCTGGGCTTCCAGAGAAAGGGCAGGTTGGGATACCTGGCTCACCCAAAACAGCAGGGCACCCAAGAGGGCAGCCACCCCTGCGATCACGCCATTGCGCCAGCGTTCACCCATGCCAGTCTCTCTCCCTCAAGTGTGGCAACCGCTCAGCGAACCTGGAGGTAGGTCGCCTCTGAAATAAACGGGATTTCGGCGTACAACCCTCGGACGCACTGCACCACGGCATAGCCCGCTGTCACCAATCCCCCC
>JACYLR010000183.1 GCA_015272465.1 Gloeomargaritaceae cyanobacterium C42_A2020_066 | reverse complement strand
TGAGTTCTCCGATCTTCTCCTCTAGATTCTGGTTGACAACACCTGCGGGCACATGGCCTGTCGGCACCACTTGGCGGGCTGATTCGCAGTGGCCTGGCTGGTCATCAAAAAAGATATGGGGCCGAAAACTCGCCAGGATTGCAGCTTTGTCCAGTCCTCCCAGGAAAAACGCTTCATCCACTTGAATCCCCCAGTGGCGCAGGGTTTTGACCACTCGGCCGTGGGCAGGAGCACTGCGGGCTGTCACCAGGGCTGTACGAAAGGGCTGCGGCCGGCCGGCCGCTTGGAACGTGCGCTGGATCTCATGAAGAGCCGCCAGGAAGGGCTGAAAGGGGCCGGGTTCGAGGGGCTGATCGCGGTAGAGGGTTTCGCTGTAATTAAAGGCCGCCAATCCCTGTTGCTGGTAGACCCGTTCTGCCTCATCACTGAACAATACCGAGTCTCCGTCAAAGGCGATGCGGATTTCTTCGGTCGGGTCATCGGAGAGATTAAGACCCGTGAGGATCGTGGCACTGGCTTGGCCTTGATCGAGGGCCAGTCGGACATCTTCGGGATGGGCTGAGAGAAATAAATCCACGCCAAAGGCCCGGAGATAGGGATAGGCCGGCCGGCCGCTGGTGAAGGCCGCACGGGAGATTCGCAGGCCGTGGGCTTCGATGGCATTAAATACCCGCAGGCCCGTACTGGTGTCGTTGCGGGAGATTAAAATCACCTCCACCACCGGTTCATCGGAACTGGGGAAGCGCAGGTTGAGCAGGCGCTGTATCAGGGGAAACGCCACGCCCGGCCCCAGGGCTTGCTGTTCCGCCTCGATTTGATGGGTACGGTAGGCGTCCAGGCCCTCCTGCTCAAACAGGGCATTACTGGTTTCCAGGTCAAACAGGGCCCGGGAAGAAATCCCCACCACCAATTTGCCCGCTAGCGTCACACCCATGCTCTAGGCTCCCAATTTCCTCAAAAGTCCTCTAGCAGTGGCCCCAGACGGCTGAGCACCGGATCATCGGGCGGGGGGGCAGGGGGGGAATCAACCCTACTCACCTCGTCAATGCTGAGGGGCGGGCCGGGGGTTTGAGCGGCTTCTAGGGCCTCCAGCCGCAGTTCCAGTTCCAACCAGCGGCCGGCCTGCCGCTCCACCGCCGCGAGACGAACAGAGAGATCGCCTAACCCAGGGGGCAGATCAGACCTGTAGGGTAATTGGGCGGGCAACGCTTCGGGTTGCGGAGGATTAGTCTCGGCCGGCCGCCGCACCAACCAGGCTTGGAGGGCTAGCTTGCATAGATCACTGAAGGGCATGTCCTCCACCTGACAGGCCGCCGTGACCCGCTCCAATAGCTCCCCATCCTCCGGGTTGGGGTAAAACGTCACCGTCCGGCTCACCCGTTTGCGGGTCGGTTCCTCCATACCTCTCAGGTTTTTGCGACCTGTGCCTCACCATAAATCAATTGTCCTAAAGCATTGGCCTTGCGCGAGGGTGATGCCAAGTGGGTACGCAAGCGAGCCTTCTTCAAAAAGGGCTGGAGGTCTTCCCAGAAAAACTCGCCGCCCCCACCCGTGACCACCACATCCGTGGCTCGTTCCGGCAACCAGGTTCGCAACCTTTCCGAGAGTTCTCGGGCAAAGCTGCGGCGCAGACTGGGGAGAATCTCATCCAGGTTGGTGGGTTCCTCCGCACCTCGCGGTCGGAAAAACCGTTCCCCCTCCGGTCGATTCACCGCCTCAATCAGGGACAGGGACTGGCTGTCGGCCCCTTGAATTTGCTTGGCGACCTCCTGGTAAAACTGGCTCATGCCAAAGGATTCACTGCGGGAGATACCACGGGCAAACCGAAACCGATCCACCATTAAAAAGTCTGTGGTCTGGTGGCCAATATCGACAATCGCCACCGAAAGAGTGGGGAAGTCCCGGCCGGCCGTCGCTCCTTTACGATTGACCGTTTCCGCATCACACCAGATCAGGCTGCCATAGCCCTCAGGCATTACCCACACTTTGCGGATGTTGACCGTAACCGCCTCACCCCGGTAGTGCATCATGTGGGGCGCTTGGAGGAGTCCGACAATCTGCTCCTTTTCCTTGTCGAACTGCTCCTGAGTGTGGAAAGGAAGTCCCAGAACCACGCCCAACTCACCACTAAGGCCAAAGTGCCCCACACAGGCAAACACTTTGATCAGGGCATCCTCCACCTTGGATTGACCCACCCCCAAACCGGCCCCAAAATCCGCCGCCAACTGACCGACCGCGTAGCCCCTGCCCTGGTACTCCAACCAAATATCCAGGAGTGGGTCGGTGGCGCGGGCTTCAAACCCCCCCTTACGCACCTGCTCCACGGACAGATGGGCCACATTGGCCGGAATCAGCACCACCTGATCTGGATCGCGGGTTACGCAGGATTTGGTGGACGTGCGGCCCAGATCGACACTGAGGATGCTCTGGGTAGGGGCCAGCCAAGGGGCGGCGGGCGGGTTGGTTTTCGCTGTCATGCCGGATACTCCTCAAGGTGGCAGCCCGGAAGCCATCGTTACCCTAAATACCGGGGAATTAAAAGCACCATATCACTTCCCCTCCGCGACCACATGTTATCCGCTTAACACCCTGAAGTGGGGATGTCACGGTTTTGCCGTCAAACTCAGTCTCACCAGTAAAGCCTCAGGGACATGGGCGTGATAGTATAGTTGACCTATGCGTTTTTAGCCTGCCCTAACTTACGGTTCCTGTCTCCATGCTCAAACTGCGACTGAAGCGCTACGGCCGCAAGGGTCAACCCTCCTACCGGATTGTGGTCGCCCACAGTACCTCCCGCCGCGACGGCCGGCCGCTGGAGGAGCTGGGTTACTATAACCCCCTGATCACCGACCCAGCCCAGCAGACTCAACTCAATGTGCCAGGACTGGTGAAATGGCTGAAGCAAGGTGCCCAGCCAACCCCCACGGTGCGCGACATTCTCAAGCGTGCTCAGGTGTTTGACCAAGTGCATGGTTAGGGATCTAGCTACCCCAAATACCCAAGGCCCGGACTACGAGGGGCTGCTACGGTTTTTGATGACCCCCCTCGTCTCCCATCCCGAAGCCCTGAGTATTCATTGCGAAACCCTTGCTCGCCACGTGTGGGTGCGTCTGGCGCTTTCTGATGAAGACAAGGGGCGGGTCTACGGGCGCGGGGGCCGTACCATCCAGGCCGTGCGAACAGTTCTGGAAGCTTCGGCGCTAGCGGCCGGCCAGAAGATGCATTTGGAAGTCTACGACCGCAACCCAACGCGTGAGACAGGCCCGCCCCGCAGTGCTGGTCGTCGGCCGCGGCCCAATCCCAGACCCTAGTGCATGACCCCGGCCCTGGTCATTCCCCTTCCCACGCCTGCCAGTGCCCTGGCCCTCGCCGGCCCCCACGAAACGAATCTGCGCCTTCTGGCTGAACTCACCGGAGCGCACTCAGTATTGCAGGGCCAAGAGCTACACGTCTTTGGCGCCCCCCATCAGGTGACAGCCTACCAGGCTCTGGTAACGGCCCTCGCTGATCTGTGGACTGAGGGAACCCCTCTCAGTGCGACGGAGATTCGGGCGTCCCAGACTGCCTTAGCTGCCCACCAGCAAGACGCACTCCGCCATCTCCAGCAGCAGGTCATTACCCGTACCCGGCGGGGTGAAGCGATTCGCGCCAAAACCTTGGGCCAAGGGCGCTACGTCCAAGCGATTCAACAGCACGAGATTACCTTCGGCATTGGGCCGGCCGGCACGGGGAAAACCTATCTGGCGGCAGTGCTTGCAGTTCAGGCCCTCCAAGGCGGCCAAGTGGAGCGGCTGATTCTCACCCGGCCGGCCGTGGAAGCGGGGGAAAAACTGGGTTTTTTGCCGGGAGACTTGCAGCAAAAGGTCAGTCCTTACCTGCGCCCCCTCTACGACGCCCTTTACGACCTGATGGATCCCAGTCGCATCCCGAGCTTGATGGAGCGGGGTGTGATTGAAGTGGCCCCCCTAGCCTACATGCGTGGTCGCACCCTCAACAACGCCTTCATCATCCTGGACGAGGCCCAAAACACCACCCCCGCCCAGATGAAAATGATGTTGACTCGGTTGGGTTTCACGTCGCGCATGGTGATTACAGGCGACCTAACCCAAACCGACTTGGCCAGTCACCAGATGTCCGGCTTGGCAGTAGCAGAACAGATTTTACAGGGGGTTGCCGGCATTGCCTTTTGCCACCTGGGCACCCAGGATGTGGTTCGCCATCCCCTTGTTCAGCAGATTGTCACAGCCTACGAAGCCTACGAGCGCCCTACCAACCCAGCGCAGGGCAATTGAGTCAGGTCTGGGTCTAGCCCCTAAAGCCCCTAGGGTTTTGGTTAGCCCTCTACTTAGTCTGAACACTGTTGACTGGGCCTAGGGTATGCCGAGCCGGTTGGGAAAGCCCCACGCCGGGAGATCTACCCCCGTGGCTGGAGCACCGTCAGGAAGGCGGAGGCCACAATCAGCGGCCGGCCGTCCACCATCGCGACTCGAAAGGAGCGCCGTTCTCGTTGCCGGGTTCCGTCCGGGTATACGTAGAGATTCTCGCCCACCAACGCCACGCCTTGGGGGGTCGTCTCCTCAACCTGGAGATTTTCTATGGTGACTTGGCTAAATTGCTTGAAAAACTCTGGGTCAAACTGGGTGCGCAAGTCGGGGCCAAACAGGCCGGCCGCCTGCTCCCAATTCTGAGCATTGACCGCGGCGTAGAAGGCTTCAATAACCCCCTTCGCTTCGCTGACCGATGGCCCAGCTGCTGCGGACGAGGGTGTAGGCGAGGATGGGGGCTGGAAACTGAGTTGACTGGTGTGAATAAAGCCGGCCGGCCCGCAGACATCGGTGCGATACCATTCGCCAACTTGGCCATAGAGATCAATGGGTCGCATCTCCGCCACCGTACAGAGCACGGCACCCTCTGGCTTATCTCGCACATTCGAGGGTGGATCAAATACATAGGCGACTCCCATACGCGATTCGGGCGGTGGCGTGGCCAAGGGACTGGGCAAAGCTGTGGGTTGGGCGGTCGGTGCAACGGATGGGTTGGGGGATGGGCTGGGCTGGGGTGCGTCTACACCGACCCACAGTTGGGTGAGGGCCGCTATTCCCACGGCTAGGACTGCGGAGCCAACCCCTAAGCCGACCCACAATCCCCAGGGCAGCCGGCCGGCCGGCCGCAGTCGCCGCTGGGGCGGGGCAGGAACCGTGGCGGGCACAGCAGTTCTCCAGGGCATGACCTGGGTGACATCCTGGGGATCGGCAAGGGACGGGGCGGCCGGCCGCAGGGGTTCTAGGGCGGCAAGGGCAGCCTGGGCGGAGGGATAGCGCTGTCGCCAGTCGGACTGGGTCATGCGGGCGAGGAACTGGCGCAGGGCCGGCCGGACTTGGATGCCGGGGGGCCAGCCGATTTCCCCCGTGGCCGGGTCTTCCAGGGTGCGCGGATCCCGACCTGTCAGGGCTTGGAGGGCCACCATCCCCAGGGCATAGAGATCACTGGCCAACTGCGGCCGGCCGCGCAACTGCTCAATGGGCATATATCCTGGCGTGCCAATCTGTGTGCCCATGGCCGTGCCCCCTGGGGCCCCACTCACCAAGGTTTGAATCTCCTTGACGGCTCCAAAGTCGATTAGCACGAGGCGGTGATCCTGGTGGCGGCGCATCAGGTTGGAGGGCTTAATATCGCGATGGATAATGCCTTGGCCGTGGACTTGGCAGAGGACTTCCAGGACATCCCACAGCAGGGCAATGACCGCCGATTCAGGTAGACGAGATCCGGGGAAAAGTTCTCGACTCAGGTCATACCCATCGATGTACTCCTGCACCAGATAGAAATTGCGCCCCTCTTCAAAGTGGGCCAGTAATCGGGGAATCCGGTCGCAGCCGGATAACTGGTAAAGCACCGCCGCCTCCCGGTCGAAGAGTTTGCGGGCCACCGCCAGCACCTCCGGGTTGTCGCCCTGGGGTTGCAGGTGTTTGACAACGCAATACGGCCGGCCGGGCAGGTGCAAATCCTGAGCCAGGAAGGTCTGACCGAATCCCCCTCGCCCCAGGGGTCGGACAATCTGGTAGTGTCCTGCCAGCACCTGATCTGCCATCAATCATCCATTCAAGAACGGGTTGTATATCAATCTCTATTGTTACTCTGAATCTGCTTCCAATGCTTGACGCATACTTAAGAAAGCCTCTTTAATCTCTGCGGGTCAATTCCCCGCCGCTCTGCGGCGTAACATGGGAGGATG
>JACYLR010000134.1 GCA_015272465.1 Gloeomargaritaceae cyanobacterium C42_A2020_066 | reverse complement strand
CGGATAGACCCGGAAAGCCGACTGCCTCGGCAGCCCAGGTAGAATAGCCCCAGAACTACCCGAATTCTCGGTCAACCGATGGTGCGTCCCATTTTGCAGGTTGGTGATCCGCAACTCCACCGGCCGGCCGAGCCGGTCACGGACTTCGAGGATGCGGCCCTGCAAGCGCTCATTGAAGATCTAATTGAAACCTGCCTGGCGGCCAATGGTGTGGGACTAGCCGCTCCCCAAGTTGGCGTGTCCCGACAGATTCTGATTCTGGCTTCCCGCCCTAGCCTCCGCTACCCCAGCGCGCCGCTGATGCCTCCCACTGCGGTGCTCAACCCCCGCATTCTCGCCCAGAGCGCAGACCTAGTGTGGGATTGGGAAGGCTGTTTGAGTGTTCCCAACCAGCGGGGCCTCGTCCCCCGCCGCCGCTGGGTCACGGTGAGCTACTGGGATCAAATCGGCCGGCCGCAGGTATCCCACTGGCAGGATTTTCTCGCTCGCGTTTTCCAGCACGAATACGACCATCTGTTGGGTCAGGTTTTCCTAGCCCGCCACCCAGAACGGCTGTTGGATGAGGCCAGCTATCAACGCGAAGTCCTCGGTCAACCCCTCAGTCCAACGGCCGTGCCCACAGGGAACGGTACACCGGCAATCCCCGACTGAGGGTAGACCGTTCTCGCTCTGTGGGAATTCCCATCGGATTTTCGATGCCCTGGCCCAGGCAGGTGTAGTGCGAATCCGCCTGAAAGCGAGCGGCCATCTCGACGGCGACCTCCTGGACATCCGACTGCAAAAAGACCTGCCCTCCCGGTTGCAGATGGGCAGCCAAGATGCTCACCAGCTCTGTCTGAACCACCCGCCGCTTCTGCTGCTTGCGCTTAAACCAGGGGTCGGGGAATTGAATGCTGACCCGGTACAATCCAGGTTCTGGGAGAGCCGCCAACAGTTCCCCTAGCCCCACCCCCGCATGGCCTGCCAAAAAGCACACATTGGTGAGGCCCTCGTCCCCAGCCCAGCGGCGCGCCTGCTCCACCAACGGCAACCGGATCTCAATGCCGAGGAAGTTCCACTCGGGGTGGGCCGCCGCCATCTCCAGCAGAAACCGCCCCTTGCCACAGCCGACATCCAAGTGAAACCGCTGACCCGGCCGGCCGTAAACCCGGCTCCAGTCGGGCACCCTCAACGGCACCTGAAAGCGACGGCTTAGGGGATTGACGTGCTGACGAACTCGAACCGGCATCACTGCGATAAGGAGCGGCCTAGTCATCATGCCACACCAAAAGAGGGGCTCTTGCGGAACCCCCCTAGCGCCTGTGGAACGCTTATCTCTAACCTATGAAAACGCGGCTTGGCTCACAGTGACTGAAACGTGTCCGAGGAGTGACCGGGATCACCGAAGTAAGTTGGTCGGCCGGAGCTTGGGGCCAGCGGCTGAACCAGTCCGTGGGGTCAACCCCCGACTGCACCCGGCCGGCTTCTACCACCACTGCAATCGGACGATGATCCTGGCAGGTAATCCGCAGCCCACAGGGAACTGCCTGGGAGTAAGGCGCAATCCAATCCCCCACCTGAGCAAACACATGATATGTGCCCGGCGGCACCGCCAACCGATACCCCACCCCATACTGGAATTGGGCACCCACCTGGCGTCCCTCCGTACAAAAACGCTGACCCGTGGAAACCTCTACCGCGCAGACTTGCGTCGGGGGAATGTGGTCGCTGGGAAAGCTGAGGGAACCCTCCAACAGGCCCATATCACCGTGAACCCGTACCCCACGAGCCCCTAAAGCTACGGAGTCAGGAGCCTTGGGTGTCGCCAAGACCGGCTGGGCGACCAACCCGAGCCCCAGGCCAATCACGAGTGTCTGTATCCAAGGATTCATGCCCATCGCCGTTGCCTAGGTGGGTAGAGGAAAGGAACTGCATACCCTACTGCATCTAGCCTAGGTAAACCAGCCCGGGGTAGAAGTGTGCGCCGTCAGGGGCCCCCGTGATCCTCATCACCCTGTATCGATGAACCACTGGGTCGGGTGAAACTGACCGCGGCCTACGCGCCAAATCTTGACCAGTAGACTGGTGAAGGCTATGCGTCCACTGAACTGGCGCAAAAACGGGATCCGCCAAAAATGCTAACGGGAGTACTCCGTTGATAGGCTGATGGAAATCCTGGTGTTGTACCCGCCAGACCGACCTGGTATCGCTCCCCTTGCCCAGACACCCCATCGCTCCTGTCCGTCGCCCGAGAACCCGTGTGTCCGACGCGCCCCCCTATCGCACGATCAAGCGCTTGATCAACCTTCCAAGTCCCTGGGTGTGGCTCTGGCGGCAGCCTTGGCTAGCACAGGTTCCTGTCCTTGATCGATACATCCTTCAGGAACTCCTGCCACCCTTCCTGTTTGGGGTTGGCGCGTTTAGCTCCCTGGGGCTTTCCCTCGGTGCCCTGTTTGAACTGGTGCGGCGCGTCCTAGAATCTGGCTTGCCGCCCGCTATTGCGGTTCAGGTGTTTGCGCTGCGGGCACCCTATTGGGTGGGGCTGGCGTTTCCAATGGCGACCCTGCTGGCCACTCTACTGACATTCAACCGGCTTGGAAGTACCAGTGAGCTAACGGCTTTACGGGCCTGTGGTATTAGTCTGTACCGTTGGGTTGCCCCAGCCTTGGCTCTCAGTTGTCTGATCACAGGTCTGACGTTTCTGTTCAATGAGGCCATTGTCCCCACAGCCAATTACCAGGCGAATCAGGTGCTGGAGCGGGCGTTGAGCAGTGACCAACCCAAAACCACTCAACGCAATATTACCTATCAGGAATTTGATCCCGAAAATGATCGGGAACTCCTCCGCCAATTTTACGCCAGCCGCTACGAAGGAGGTGTGCTTCATGGGGTCACAGTTCTCGATTTCTCTGAACAGGGATTGCAACAGATTCTGACAGCGAACACGGCACTCTGGGATGAGGCGCGGCGCACATGGATTTTTTCACGGGGCACCATTTATTTGGTTTCCCCCGATGGCGGATACCGCAGTATTCTCACCTTTGAGCGCCAAGAAATTGCCCTACCTCGTGCACCCCTGGATCTGGCAACCCAACGGCGATCACCAGAAGAAATGACTATCTTTGAGGCCCAGAACTATCTCTCCATTCTGCGACAAAGTGGAGACTACGAGAAAATTCGCAAGTGGCAGATCCGTATCCAACAGAAAATCGCCATTCCCTTTATCTGTGTGGTTTTAGGGTTGGTGGGAGCAGCCCTGGGCAGTCTTCCCCAGTCTCGACCTCAAAATCGGGGTTTTGGCCTTAGTGTGTTAATTATTTTCTTTTATTACGTGTTGATCTTTACCTGCGAAGCCTTCAGCCGCGCTGGTGTTTTTTCACCGTTTCTGGGAGCCTGGCTGCCTAACTTCTTCGGGATTGGCTTTGGAGCCTATATCCTACGGCGGGCGGCGGCTAGGGCCTGAGGAGTCCTAAAATCAGCCAGATCAGAAGCAGTAGACTCACTAAAAAAATCAAGGTGAATTGGAAGGGCCATTCCCAGATCAGGCTAAGGGGTGAGGCCGGCCGGCCCCAAGGGTGGGTGAGCCGTTGCCATTGGCGACCCGTCCAGATCCAAGCCCGCTTGTAGGGATAGAGGGTGGCCAGCTGTTCGAGGACGTAGCCCTGTTCATTGACGACGAAGATGTGCTGGCAACGCTGGCAGCCCAGGGCATCGGTGAGGGTAATCGGCTCTAGCTGTCCCGCCCGCCGACAGATGGGACAGGGGTAGGGGGTGTGCAGGTCGATGGGCTGAGCTTTGGACACACCCACTGGCGTGGAAGAATGGGTAGGGTTGACAGGGGCCTAGGCAAAGAATAACGCGCCCACTGGACGGTGGCCACTCCCCGATCTGCGACGCGACAGGTCAGTCGTCAGGTCATTCGGCGGCGGCCGATCGATCATTGGGGCCACAGGCCGAACCGCAGGATGTAGCCCAGGGCACGCAGGCCATCTCGCCAGTTAATTTTCTTGCCCTCCGCGAAGGTACGGCCATAGTAGGCGATGCCCACCTCGTAAATGCGCCAGCGGCCGGCCCGGGCCATCTTAATCGTAAACTCCACTTCAAATCCGAAGTCATTGCATACTAAAGGCATAGCAGCGACTACTTCCCGGCGGAACATTTTGGTACAGACCTCCACATCCGTTAGGGTGGTATTACACAGCAAGTTGACCAGGAAGGAAATGACTTGGTTGCCGAGCAGATGATGGAAGTAAAGCACTCGGTGCGGCCGGCCGTAAAATCGTGATCCATAGACCACATCCGCCCAGTCTTCGGCGATCAAATCCCAGAGAGCTTGCCAATCCTTAGGGTTGTACTCCAGGTCAGCATCTTGAATGACGATTACGTCTCCGGTTACGTGACTAAATCCCGTGCGTAGTGCTGCCCCTTTTCCTCGATTTCGGTCGTGAAGAATGACGTTTACCGGTATATTCTGGTGCTTAGCAAGGGGGTCGAACGTGACCCTCAACCAATCTCGCGTCCCATCCTGGGAGCCGTCATCGACGATAATAATCTCCTTATCCACATCTGGTAAAGCTAGGGCTACCCGATCAAGAACTTGGGGCAGCGTTGCAACCTCGTTGTAGACCGGAATGACCACTGAGAGCTTCATGTTATCCCCGGCCGGCCGTATCGGTGCGGGCGACCAACGCTTCAAATCCCATCAGGCCACAGAGCACCACAATCCAATAGAAGAAGCGAAACTCAGAACTCCCGGAAAATATCCCGAAACTGAGGATGTACAGTCCGCCACTCAGGGTCAGATAGCGACATCGATCGGGCCAGCGTTGCTGCTGAAGCCAAAACAGACCACTTGCTACAACCAAGACTAGGCTGTAGAACCAACCCTGCCCAAAAACTGTGCGATCGAGAAACCGGTAAAACCCTGGCACCTGGCGATTGGTGGGCACAGTAAAATCCAGCATCGGATCTTCTGCCCGCAGACAGGCTTGAGCCTCGAAAATCCGCGGGAATCCCAGCCAGTGGCGTATCAAGTCGAACCGCACTTGGAGGTAGTAGAGCGGATGATGAAGGAGAGTCGATAGCCAGGCATTTCTCAGAGCAGCAACCTCTTGGGGTTCATCCAGATACTTCAGCCCCTTACCTTCCCCAAAAATATAGACGTTATTCACGCTCCAGGGGGTGTAGAGTTTCCGCAGATTGTCCAAGGTTAGGGGATTCTCATTCAAGTCGGACGCTTTAGGTTGATAGAACCCCTTGAGGCGGGAGGGTTCCTGGTAATCCTGATACACATCAGGTAGATAGACCTGATTGGCTTTGACCGAAATCCCCACCAAATCAAAAGCCCACACCTGCTGGATAGGGTAGGAGGACTGGGCCACACTGACTCGCTTCACCAGGCCGGCCGGACTGGCCACCAGCGCCAGGAGGAGCAGTACCGCCAGTCCCTGGCGCCACCGATCAGGGCACCGGTGAGCAAAGGTTTTGGGGGCGAGGCGGGTTCGACCGATTTGGATCATCCATACCAGCAGGGGCAGCACGGCAAACACGGCGTTGTGGCGAAACCCGATAGCAAAGGCCAGACCCACTAGAGCACTCCACCAGGCCCAGCGCCGGCCTTCCGTTTCCGCCACCACCAGCAGCCCATAGGCCAGCAGCAGCACTGTAGCCAGCATCGTATCCTTGAACAACTGGCTGAGGATGGCGAAGCTAGAGGGAAATAGACCCAGAATCACGAATCCCAACAGCCAGAGGGCCGGCCGGCCGCGCAGGCGACGAATGGTTAGGACAACCCCACTCCAGTAGAACAGGTTAGTCATCCAGAAAAAGCTACTGATCGCCGGTGGGAAGGGCCAGAAGCGGAAGAAACGCGCCAAAAAGGCAATAAACGGGGGCTGCCAATCATGCACCTCCCCCCACGGCCGGCCGCCATCCAACCAGGAGGTGAGGGTGTCCCCATCCACACAGCCAGGGAAAAACATCAGGCCCGACAGTCCCAGACCCACAGCTACTAGCAGGACCTGCAGAAGAGGAACGTGCCGTAGAACTCGCTGCACTAGACTGGCCTTAGGTGGAGGTATCAACCTGGCCTAACCATAGCCGTGGCATCGGGAGGGCGTCAAACTGGTGGATCGCAACCGTGACCTGTGGTGGGGACTGGGCCTCTTGAATGGAGCCTGCTACCTGGCCGCCTTGGTGGGTTTTGGAACCTACGAAGGCGCTCTGGCTTACTACACCCGACCACCTGAAGCCGTAGCCCGCGCCTACCTCACCTATGGATTACGCCGCCTCAACCAAGGCCAGGAAGGCGAAGCCCGCCCCCGCTTCGACTACGCCCTCCGGTACG
>JACYLR010000150.1 GCA_015272465.1 Gloeomargaritaceae cyanobacterium C42_A2020_066 | reverse complement strand
ATGATACCCCCAACAATCTACGGCTGCTCTCCAGCATGCTGACCGTTTTGGGCTACAAGGTGCGCAGTGTCACCGAAGGTCAAATGGCCATTACCGCAGCCCAATCGGCTCCCCCCGACCTCATCCTGCTGGACATCACCATGCCAGACATGGATGGCTATGAAGTCTGCCGGTTGCTCAAGGCCAACCCGGCCACCGCTGATATTCCCATTATTTTCATCAGTGCCCTGGATGAGGTCAGCGATAAGGTCAAAGCCTTTGCCGTCGGTGGCGTTGATTACGTCACCAAGCCCTTCCAAACCGAAGAAGTGCTGGCGCGGGTCGAGAACCAATTGATCTTGCAGCGCCTCAAGCGCCAACTTAAGGAACAGAATGAGCAACTGCAACGGGAGATTCAGGAACGGCTTCGCATTGAAGAAGCCCTGACACGGGAAATTCAAGAGCGCACCCGCGCCGAGGCGGCTCTGCAAAAAGCGAATGAGGAACTGCGGTCTCTGGCCCTAGTGGATGGACTCACCCAGGTGGCCAACCGCCGCCGCTTTGACGAGTACTTCTATCAGGAGTGGCAGCGGCTCAGTCAGGCAGCCAAGCCCATGGCACTAATCCTCTGTGATCTCGATTTTTTCAAAAACTACAACGATGCCGAAGGCCATCGGCAAGGGGACGAGTGTCTCCAAGCCGTCGCCAACGAGCTGAAGCGCTCCGTACCTTTTGCCCAGAGCTTGGTGGCCCGCTATGGGGGAGAAGAGTTTGCGGTGATTCTGCCGGAGACGGACGCGGCGGCGGCGCTGCGTGTGGCTGAAACCATTCAGGCGAATCTCCGCAAAGAAGCCATTCCTCACCCCCAGTCGGAGGTTCATACCCAGGTGACCGTGAGCATTGGGGTGGCCTGCACCCATCCCCATCGAGACAAGCTCCCCGATACGCTGATCTCAATCACCGATCAGGCTCTATATCAGGCGAAGGCGGAGGGCCGCAACCGCATTGTGGTGCGGGAATATTAGGCCATCGTTCCGGCTCAACCGAGGTACGCGCCGCCCAGTCCCTTACGTCCAGTGAATAGGCGGAAATGACGAGAAGGGTAAGGGGCAAAGGTCGAGCCTGTTGCACATCTGAGGGGCGAAAACGCTCAGTCCAGGGGGCCGTAGGGCTTGGAGTCTGATGATGCGTTTGATGATCACGCTTTCCATGGTGCTTAACCTCGTGGTACTGGGGCCAGTCTGTTTCGGCCTGTTCAGCAGCGCCCCTTGGGTCAATACCAGTTATGGGGATGCAACAGTGGCAAGGGGCATTTTGCTATCCATCTACCTGGCCATTGGTGTGGTTTCAGCCCTCCTGCTGGTTAGGCGTGAGCCTCAACAGGTGGCCGTGCTCTTGCTGATTCAGGTTGTGTACAAGTTGACCACACCCCTGACTGTCGGCACCCTCGACAATCCGGTTGTTCTGAGTAACTTGGCCATCGCGGCCTTCCACACGGTAACCCTTACCCTCATCCATCGGGCCAAGGGCTAGCCAGACCCTGATCAGCGTCTGCGCCCCCCACACGAGACTGCACTAAGATGGAGACGGCGTCCGTTACAAAAATTAATATGACAACTGAAGCCCTGGGTTCCTTGGAGAACGGCACGGCGCTGCGGCCGGCCGGGGGGGCTGATCCAACGCGTTTTGACTGGCGGGCCGCCTGGTACCCCGTCTTCTACGAGCGCGACCTGGATCGGCAGCGCCCCAATCGGTTCACTCTGTTGGGCGAAGACCTGGTGATCTGGTGGGATGGCTTGGCCTCAGCTTGGCGGGTGTTTACGGACGCCTGTCCCCATCGCTTGGCTCCCCTCTCCCAGGGTCGGATTAACGAGGCGGGCCAGTTGGAATGCCCGTACCACGGCTGGGCCTTTGACGGGGCCGGCCGCTGCCAGGTGATTCCCCAGGAACCGGCCGGTGGGCTGGCCCATCAATCGGCACGGGCTTGCCTGCGGGCCTGGCCGGCCGTGGTGCGCCAGGGGTTGCTGTTTGTCTATGCGGGGGATCCCGAAGCTGCGGCCCAGACCGCAGTGCCTACCTTGCCTGTCTTGGACGAAGACCCCGCCGGCTGGGTGTGTATTGAGACCTTTCGGGACTTGCCCTACGACGCCCTGACCCTTCTGGAAAATGTCCTGGATGCCAGCCATGTGCCCTATACCCACCACCGCACCGTGGGCAATCGGGCCAATGCCGGGCCCGTGAACCTGGAGGTGTTGGCGGCCGGCCGCCAGGGGTTCCAGGGCGTCTGGACGGAGGGGCCGCGCCGGGGCACCCTGGGCCGCCAGGATACGACCTTTGTGGCCCCGGCCCTGATGTGGCATGACCTGAGTGCCAAGCAACTGGGTCGCACCCTGACTGTGGTCTATGCCACCCCGATCCGTCGGGGGGAATGTCGCCTGTTTGCCCGATTTCCCTTTCAATTCGCCAGTCCTATCCCCGCCCTAGTGCTGAAACTGACGCCCCGCTGGTTGAATCACCTCAGCCAAAACCGCATCCTGGAGGATGACCAGATTTTCCTCCACCATCAGGAGCGCTACCTGGCCCAGCGCGGTGGCGGGGATGCCTTCGCCAAAGCCTATTACTTACCCTTGGGGGCGGATCGGTTTGTGATCGAACTGCGCCGCTGGGTGCAAACCTACGGGGCCGATCCCTTTCCGGGTGATCCCTGGCCGGCCACCCTGGCGGACGAGGCCCTCATGGATCGCTACCACAGCCACACCCAATCCTGTGCCAGTTGTCGCACGGCCCTAGCCCGGCTCCAGCAGTTGCGCCAAGTCTGTCTGGTACTGGGCCTTGCCCTCGCTGCGATCCTGCCCTGGATGGTGGCCTACCGGCCGGCCGCAGTGGGTATCGGGCCAGTGGTCGGGGGCTTCATGATACTGGCCTTCCTGGGCACTTGGGCAGCCCTGGGACGGCTGATCCCCCGCTTCCATCAGGGGGATCCCATTCCGGCCCGCAATCGGCTCAAGTAGCCAGCCGGCCGGCCGTCGCCTATGCTGGTAGGCTGGGTCTCTGGCTGATGCTGCCATGTCTGCTGCCACCCTAGCCGCACCGATCCTACTGGCGAGCCTCGTGCTGGGTCTGCTCTATCCTCTGTTTGTGAGCACGCGCCCCACTTGGCGGCAGCCCCTTCTGGCCATCCTCAGTGCTGGACTGGCTGCGCTGGTCAGCCTGTCGTTGGTGCAGAGTTGGCAAGCTCCTCTCAATCAAAACTGGTTGCAACTGTACACGGCCAACCTGCAACTCCAGGCCAGCGACTCGATCCCCTTAGCCCTAGAGCCGGTGGATCAGTTCTGGGACAACGCCCCCCTAGAGGCTGCTTTACGCACCTACCAGGCCCAGCGACAACTCCTCACGGCCCCTGGAGCAGCGTCTCGGCCGGCCGAGGCGGATGATCTCGATGTCAGGATTGGCCTGCTGCAAGCGGTTCAGGGGCAAGGGGCAGAGGCCCAGGTTACTTGGCAAGCCATTACCAAGGGTGAAGCAGCACCCCTGGCCCAGATTTTGAGCGGCCTCTGGTCAGACCCTGCCCGGTTGCTGCCCGACGCTGAAATGGTCATCCAAACCCAACTCCGGGGGTGGTTCCGGGCCCAAGCCCTCACTCGCCTCTACCAGTTGCAGCAGCGCGACGAGGCGTTGGTGGCCCTAGAGATGGAAACCCGCCAGGCAGCCTTAGCGGCCTTGGGACGCCTGGCAGTGGCGGCCGGTTTACCCATTCTGGGGAGTGGCGTGGGCGTGATCCTGGCTATCGGCCTGGGTATTCGGGCGCTGCGCCGCCGGCCGGCCGCAGTACAACCCTGGCCCGTGCCCTGGGACGGGGTGACAACCTGGCAAGTCATGGTGCTCTGGGGTCTGGCCTTTTTTGGCACCGGACAAGTCCTCGTGCCTCTGGTGGGAGCGGCGACGGGCCTCTCCCTGCGCGCTGCCGATCCCCTGATTCAGGCACTCTACGCCTTGCTCAGCTACAGTGCGCTGGTGTTGGCAGGGCTGGGTATTTTGGTGGCCAGTCTCTACCCCTACCGCGGCGAATTGGCCAAGGGCGGTTGGTTTCGGGCGGCCGGCCGGGACCAGGCGTGGGTCTGGGGCCTGGGGGGCTATGTAGTGGCCCTGCCCGTCGTGTTGGGGATTTCCCTGGTCAACCAACAACTTCTGGGGGATCACGGGGGCGGCAACCCGCTTTTACCGGTGATTGCCCGTAGCCAGGGGGGCCTAGTCGCCCTGATTTTCGCGCTGGTGGTCGCCATCCTCGCCCCGTTTTTTGAGGAGACCCTGTTTCGCGGGTTCTTCCTCGGCTCCCTAACCCAAGCCCTCCCCGTTTGGGGAGCCATCCTGGCCAGCAGTGTCGCCTTTGCCCTCGCCCATCTGAATCTGGCTGACTTTCTGCCCCTGACGGCCCTGGGCATCGTGCTGGGGGTTGTCTACACCCGCTCGCGAGGGCTGCTGGCCCCGATGATCATCCACAGTCTCTGGAACAGTGGTTCCCTGATTTCCCTCTGGCTGTTGGGAGGCGGGCAGTAGTCTCCAGAGATCGGGGAGAATAGAATCCATATCCCGTTTTGCTGCCTCACCACGTCCCTGCCCATGGTTTCTGAGACGACCGCCGACCTGCGCCGCAACGCCCAATCTATTGACGACCAGCTTTCCCACCGCCCCCTTGACCTCGATCCGGCGGGCTACTTCATCATTTACCTCGACCGGCCGGCCGGCCGCATCTGTGCCCAGCATTTCACCAACACCATTGACGAGCGGGGTCTGGCCCTCGATCCTGAAACCGGGGAGCCGATCCCAGCCCGGGGTAAGGTGAGCCGCACCCCCACCCAGGTCTTCACGGGGCGCACCGCCAAGGAGATCTGTGTCCATCTCTTTGAGCACACCGAGCCGATACCCGTCAGTCAATTCAGCCACGCTGCCTATCTGGGACGGGAATTGATGCGGGCCGAACAGGCCCTGCTTAGCAACAGCGACTACGTCCAGGACTAAGCCGTTGGCTGCGTTTCAGTTCACCCTGGAGGCCACTTGCCCGGACACCGGGGCGAGGGCCGGCCGGCTGGAGACACCCCACGGGCCAGTGTTGACCCCCTGTTTCATGCCGGTGGGCACCCTGGGTACGGTCAAAGGCGTCAGCCCAGACCAGTTGGCAGCTACCGGGGCGCAGATGATCCTGGGCAACACCTACCACCTCCACCTCCAGCCGGGGGAAGGGATCGTTGCCCAGATGGGGGGGCTGCACCGGTTCATGCACTGGTCGGGGCCAATGCTCACCGATTCCGGTGGTTTTCAGGTGTTTAGCCTGGGGGGCCTGCGCCAAATCGACGACGACGGCGTTACCTTCAAGTCCCACCGAGATGGCCGTTTGATTCGCCTCACCCCCGAAACATCAATCCAAATTCAGAATGCCCTAGGGGCCGATGTGGTCGTGGCCTTTGATGAGTGCCCCCCCTACCCGGCCGGCCGGGACGTGGTCAGCCAGGCAGTTGCCCGCACCCAACACTGGCTAGAGCGGTGCATCAATGCCCACGGCCGTCCCGATCAGGCCCTGTTTGGCATTGTCCAGGGCGGCGTTTATCAGGATCTGCGTCACCACGCGGCCGAGCAGTTGGTCAGCTACGACCTGCCCGGCTATGCCATCGGTGGGGTCAGCGTCGGTGAACCTGGTCCCCTGATTCGGGAAATCGTCCAGTGGACTGCCCCCCAACTGCCTGCCCACAAACCCCGCTATCTGATGGGGGTGGGTACCCATCGCGAACTAGCCCAGGGGATTGCTGCGGGCATCGACCTCTTCGACTGTGTGCTGCCCACTCGCCTCGCTCGCCACGGCAGCGCCCTCGTGCAGGGGGAACGCTGGAACCTGAAAAACCGCCAGTTTCAGGCCGACCCCGCCCCCCTCGATCCCACCTGCCCCTGCTACACCTGTCAGCACTTCAGTCGCGCCTACCTCAGTCATCTCTACCGCGCCCAGGAGTTACTGGGGTACACCCTGCTGTCGATCCACAACCTGACGGAGTTGGTGGGCTTTGTCGGACGTATGCGGCAGGCGATCCTGGCCGGCCGGTTTTCATCTGCGTTTACTTACTGGCTTAGGGCACCGGTGTCGGAGGATTTGGGGTAACTTCCTCCACGTCCGGCCGAGGGCGGTATTGGCTCAACACCGCTCCGACCACGAGCCAGGCGCCCCCCGCCGCCACCAGTAACAGGAGTAGGGCCACACTGGCCATGGCCGTTGGATTCTCCCAGAGGCTGCTTGGTTTGCGAGAGAAGGTGTTGCTGGTGTTGGGGCGCAACTCTGTGGAATTGGGATCCGCAGCGGTCAGTGGCTCGACCGTCAAGGTGTAAGGCCCGAGACGGAGTAAATCCTTGGGCTTGAGGGATTG
>JACYLR010000223.1 GCA_015272465.1 Gloeomargaritaceae cyanobacterium C42_A2020_066 | reverse complement strand
CCAGCAATTCCAATCGCAGGGGGTAGGCTTTTGCCATCAACTCCCGCATATCGAAGGTGGGCGTGCCGCCATAGAAGGCCATGGCCAGGGCCGCCACCAAGATGAACAGAGACCCCCCTGCTGTGTAAAGGATGAACTTAGTCGCCGCGTACTGCCGCTTTTTACCACCCCAGATGGCCAGCAGCAGGTAGACCGGAATCAACTCCAGTTCCCAGACCAAGAAGAACAGGAGCATGTCCTGTACGGCAAACACGGCAATTTGGCCGGCATACATGGCCAGCATCAGGAAGTAAAACAGGCGAGGCTTCAGGGTCACCGGCCAAGCCGCCAGCATAGCCAGGGTGGTGATGAACCCAGTCAGCAACACCAAGGGCATGGAGAGGCCGTCCACTCCAACTGACCAGCGCAGATTAACTTGAGGTACCCAGGGGTAGGACTCCACCAGTTGCAGGCCCTCTACCTGGAGGTCATACCCCTGCCAGAAGCTGTAGATGATCAGGGCGAAGTCGATCAGCCCCACGGTGAGGGCATACCACCGGACGGTGCGGCCATCCTTGTCCGGCAGGAACGGAATTACTGCCGATGCCACCAGCGGTAGCAGGATAATCGTGGTCAACCAGGGGAAGGTACTGTCCAACACGGGAATCGCCATAGGTTGAGAACCTTATCCAAGGGGGACGCAATCACAGGCAGGCGCGGCCGGCCGCATGCTCAGGCCAAACCGGACGCCAACACCAAACTCAGCACTGCCAGCAAAATCACCAGGGCATAGGTCTGTACCCGACCATTTTCGATGTACTTCAAACCTTCGCCGGTGAGTAGGGTAGCTAGCCCCGTTAGGTTCACCACCCCATCAATAATCCGGTAGTCCATCTCTAGGGCCTGGCGAGCCAACTGACGGCAGCCCTGGGCAAACACCCGCTCGTAGAGGTCATCCAGGTACCACTTATTTAAGGAGAACTCGTAGAGAGGCTTGAGTTTCAGGGCCAGTTGGGCGGGATCGACTCGGTGCAGCCGATAAATGAGCAAGGCTACCAGGATGCCCAGCGTCGCAATGGCTACCGAACTGCCTGCCGTCACCCCAAATTCCTGCCAGTCCACCTCAGCCGCGAACGGCTCGACTCGCAGGGGGCCATGCCCCTCCAAAAACGCCTCAAAGTAATTGGCAAAGGGTGTACCCAGAAGCCCAATCAGTACTGAGGGCACTGCCAAAATCACCAGGGGTGTCACCATTGTCCAAGGAGACTCGTGGGGATGGGCAGCATGATGGCCGGCCGGCCCGCGGTGGCCCTCTTCCTCCGCAGACAGTTCACCAACCCGCATCGCGCCCGGCCCAAAACTGAGGCCGCGAAACTCACCCTCAAAGGTCATGAAATACATGCGGAACATGTAAAAGGCTGTGATCCCCGCCGTCAGCCAACCCACCGACCAGAGCACTGGATTGGCTCCCAGGGCCGCCCCAAGGATTTCATCCTTTGACCAAAAACCCGCCAGGGGGGGAACCCCGCAGATGGCCAAGGTACCAATCAGGAAAGTAGTGGCGGTCACCGGCATATACTTACGCAGCCCACCCATATAGCGCATGTCTTGTGCCAGTGCCGGATTGTGGCCCACCACCGCTTCCATGCCGTGGATCACCGACCCCGAACCCAGGAACAGCATCGCCTTAAAGAAGGCGTGGGTCATTAGGTGGAACAGGCCAGCACCGTAGGCCCCCAAACCCATGGCCATCACCATGTAGCCCAACTGGGAAATGGTGGAGTAGGCTAGGCCCTTCTTGATGTCGTTCTGGGTAATCGCAATGCTCGCCCCCAGAAAGGCAGTGAAGGCTCCCGTCCAGGCCACCACCGTCATTGCTCCGGGCAGGTGCTCCAAAATCGGTTCCAGGCGAGCCAGCAAAAACACCCCCGCCGCCACCATCGTTGCCGCATGGATTAGGGCGGAGATGGGCGTTGGGCCTTCCATGGCATCGGGGAGCCAGACGTGGAGCGGAAACTGGGCCGACTTAGCTACAGGCCCCAAGAACACCAGTACCACTAGCAGGGTCGCCAAGCCGGTACCCAAACTCCCCGCAGCCATCAAATCCTCTAAACGCTCACCAATGACGCCAAACTCAAAGCTGCCTGTGCACCAAAACAGGCCCAGCATCCCCAGCAGCAGACCAAAGTCCCCAACCCGGTTGACGACAAAGGCTTTTTGGCAGGCTTCCCGGGCCGCCACCCGGTCGTACCAGAACCCAATCAGTAGGTAGGAACACATCCCCACCAATTCCCAAAACACGTAAATCTGCACCAGGTTGGGACTCATCACCAGCCCCAGCATGGAGAAACTAAAGAGGCTGAGGTAGGTGAAAAACCGCACATAACTGGGGTCATGAGCCATGTAGCCGTCGCTGTAGAGCATCACCAGCAGCGCCACGCTGGTGACGATCACCAGCATCAAACTGGTGAGCCGATCAATCACGTAGCCCATTTCCAGATGGAATGAACCGGCCACTGCCCAGGTGAACTGCCAGTGGAATGCCTCATGCCCCTGAACTTGGCTCCAGAAGAGAGCCAGAGAGTAGCCCAAGGCCACCCCCAAAAGACTCATAATTAGGGCTGCATTAACTTGGCGAAGGCGGTTCGTCCAACTGTTGAAGGCGATTAGGCCAGTGCCGACAAGGGCTGCACCGGCGAGCGGAAGAGCGGGTACCAGCCAGGCGTATTGGTAGAGGGAATCCATGCCAGGTCGTGCAGGTAGGAGAAGGGCAAATCGCTACCCATTCTGGCATACCAATTAAGGACGGCCAGTGGGGGCAAGCAGCCCCAATCATCCTACAGGGTGTGAGTATTTGAACCTAAAAAGCCTAAGGATGCCTAAAGAGTTCACCGTGTCCACCCAGCACTCGCAGGCGGAGCAGCCCCGCTTAGCGGTGCCGATCAGCCAATTGGGGACTGCTAATGGCCGTGACCTGGTGCAGGAGGTGGGTGAGGCGACGCTGAATGTCCTGCCGGTCGTGAAAGCCCTCAAGGCGACCCACAACTTCGCCATTCTGAAACAGGAGGAGGGTGGGCAGCACCCTTAAACGGTATTGACTGGCCAGTTTGAGACTCTCATCGGCGTTGATCCCCACCACCCGCAGAGGCAGGGAGGAAGCTTTGAGGGCATGATCGACGAGTGGCTCCACGAGGCGACAGAGACCACACCAAGGTGCCCAAAAGTGGACTAGGACGGGAACGGCAGAAGTGAGAACGACCGTTGAGAAGGCATCTTCTCCAATGGTTTGCAGCACGCTGACTTCTCCGAGCTTTTGTTAAGTCGCTTTATTTTGGAATCACTCTACCAGGTTGCTGCCAGGGAAAGATAGGGCCGGGGATCATCCATTGAGGCGGCCGGCCGCCGCCAGCATCCAGGGGTGTCCCCAGTAGAACAGGCCCGTGAAAAAGGCAACGCCTAGGTAGGCCGGCCGGAGAAATTCCTGCCAAACCAGAGTCTGACGGCCCTCAAGAATCGCCATGAAGGGGATCACAGAGGTATGGGCCTTAAGGGCAACGAACGCGTCACCATAGCGGCGGTGTAAGCGGCGATCCCCGTGCCAGGTACTGAACAGGTGGTGGGCAATCAGCCCTAGGGAGGTGACCACCATAAAGCTTGACCCGATCCAAAGGGTATGGCTCAGGCACCAGAGAATCTGGCCAGTGGTCTGGGGATGGCGGGTGATACGGATGATCCCCGTGCTGAACAGATGCACCTGGGGCTTTTGGAGGGCGGCCACTTCTCCCAGGTTGAAGGTGGCGGGGTACAGAAAGAGAAAGGAGATCCCTGTTAAAACCCAGACCAAGGTATGGACACCCGGGACACTCTGAACTTGCCACAACTGGACACCGTCGTAGCGGTGGTTGAGAAAGTAGGCGAGCATGGGCACAGCAATTCCCAGGCTGGCCAGGGCAAAGATCACCCGGTACAGCCGCGCCCCTATCCGAGCTTCACCCCACATTCGCAGGGCGGCCAAGCCACTGTGAACCCCAGCAAATCCCAGCAGCCACGCCAACATCACCCCATGGCTGGGCGTCCACCAATCCCCACCTATCACGAACTAGGTTCCTGACGCCGGCGCGGCCGGCCGGCCTTCTTTGGTAGCCACCTTGAGCAGTTGGCTGAGGGCCTCTAGGGCACGGGCGTACTGGGGGTCTTGGGGCGTACCCACCGCTCGGTTTTTCAAAATAGCTTCCCGTTGTTCATCCGTGAGGGAGATTTCCACATTGGGGTTAATGCCCTCCTTGTTGATGTTTCGGCCGGCCGGCGTGTAGTACTTGGCGATTGTTACCGCCAGGCCCGATCCATCCTGCAACTCCCGTACCGATTGCACCAACCCCTTGCCGAAGGTCTTGGTACCCACCAGCACCGCCCGCTGATTATCCTGGAGTGCCCCCGCCAGGATCTCACTAGCACTGGCTGAGCCGCCGTCGACCAACACCACCAAAGGCTTATTGGTCAGCGTAGACCGGCGGGCCTCGTAGCGCTCAGCTTCTCCCACACGGGTTTTAGTGGAGACAATCGTGCCTCGATCCAGCCACATATCAGCAATTTCCACACTGGACTGTAACAGCCCTCCTGGATTCGAGCGCAGATCCAGGATGTAGCCCACCACCTGTTGCTTCTCCAAGTCCTCGATGGCTTTGCGCATATCGGCCGAGGCGTTGCCATTGAACTGGGTGAGGCGGATGTAGCCCAGCTTACCTAGGCGGGATTCCTGAACCTCCGAACGCACGGCGTGCAGTTCGATGCGCTCCCGCTTCAGGGTGTACACCGCTTGACGCTCCCCACGTCGGATCGTAAGTTGCACGGTTGTCCCCGCTTTGCCTCGGATCAGGGCCACCGCCTGATTAATATCCATCCCCTGGGTGGACTTGTCATTAATTTTGACAATCACATCCTGGGCCAAGATGCCGGCTCGCGCGGCGGGCGTGTCTTCAATCGGAGAAATGACGACCAATTGCTTGGTCTTCTCATCTTGGGCCAGTTGGATGCCTACGCCGGTCAACTCCCCCGACGTGTCAATCCGCATACTCTGGAACTGCTCCGGCTCCATAAAGCGGGTGTAGGGATCCTCCAAGCGCTCGAGCATCTCCCGGATAGCACCATAGGCTTGCTCCTTGGAGGTGTAGGAACGACTCAGGTACTGCCGCCGAACTTGGCGCCAATCATTCTTGTTGAAGCTGGGATCGACATAGTTTTGGTAGACGACCTGCCAGACCTCGTCCACCAGTTCCTTGGGGCTTTCCGTCAACCCAGCCCAACTCTGGGTGTGCAGCCCGACGACGGTCAGGGCTACAGCCCCCACCGAGACTGCTGTGGTGGCCAGCACCAGACCCTGGCCAATCATCTGCGAGCGTGACTTATGCATAATCCCTGTCCTAGCAACATGAGGGTGGCGTGGTTCCTTCCAGGCTAGGGGTCAACCCACTTGCCATCCGCCTTGATCAGATTGATCAACTCTGCCACGCCCTGATCTTCAGGCACCTTCTTAATCTCATCCCGACCACGGTAGAGGGAAATCGTTCCCGGTGTCTTACCCACATAGCCATAGTCGGCATCAGCCATCTCCCCGGGGCCATTGACAATGCAGCCCATGACAGCAATGTTCAGCCCTGTCAGGTGGCGCGTGGCTTCCCGTACCTTATGGAGTACCTCCTCCAGGTTGAACAAGGTACGGCCACAGGAGGGGCAGGCCACATACTCCACCATTGTCCGCCGCAGACCCAGGGCTTGGAGGATGCTGTAGCAAACGGGAATTTCTTTTTCTGGAGCCTCGGTAAGCGAAACTCGAATCGTGTCGCCAATGCCCTCCGCCAGCAGGGTGCCAATCCCCGCCGTGGATTTGATCCGACCGTACTCCCCATCCCCCGCTTCGGTCACCCCCAAGTGGAGAGGGTAGTCCATGCCCAACTCGTTCATCCGCTGCACCATCAGCCGGTTGGCGGCCACCATCACGGGTACCCGCGAGGCTTTCAAGGAGACCACCAGGTTGCGAAAATCGAGGGACTCACAGATGCGGATAAACTCCAGGGCCGATTCCACCATGCCTTCTGGGGTATCGCCGTAGGTGAAGAGCATCCGCTCGGCAAGGGAGCCGTGGTTGACCCCGATCCGCATGGACTTGCCCTGGTCTCGCAGGGTGAGCACTAGGGGTTTCAGAGTCTCGGCTATTTTTTCGCCAATTTCGGTGAACTCAGCGGCGGTAAACTCAGTACGGTCGGCGCGCGGCTTCTCAAAGACATACAGCCCCGGATTGATCCGCACCTTATCCACGTGCTGGGCCACTTCTAGGGCGATTTTCATGCCGTTGTGGTGGACATCAGCCACCAGGGGCACATCCAGGTAGGTGCGGCGCAGCTTGGTTTTGATCTCCTCGACAGCCTTGGCGTGG
>JACYLR010000039.1 GCA_015272465.1 Gloeomargaritaceae cyanobacterium C42_A2020_066 | reverse complement strand
TGCCAGGGTAATATTCCAAATAGGAGAGGCTCGTCCCACAGATGAGCCTCTCTTCGTTTCATATTTGTTTAAATAGAAATCGGCTAGTCTATCAGTTTTCTTGATGCCTCTCACACTCTCAGAATAGTAGGAATAGCCAGTGGCAGATTCAGGGCCGTTGTGATAAATCAGTCGAGACTTACGTCCTGTTATTTATGCCTGTGCCTTTTAGTGGGGAGATGAGTTCACGAGCTACCTCAACAGCCTCTTTCAACTGTGTAGGATTGGTCTCCAGATGCCGGCCGGCTGACTCCAGATAGGGTTGCACCAGTTTGCGAGCATAACTGCCATAGGCCACGCCCGCAATCCGACGCGGGCGCGGTTGGGGCGAATCTGCCAGGAATCCCAAGCTTCGCAGGCGAGGCACGGTTTCGGCGTTGGTGCCTCCGGCCAATTGCACATATCCGGGCAGGTTGTAGCCCAAGACGGTTGCCCCCAAGCGAATCGCTGCGGTGGTGGTACCTCGACCAACATCCCCGCTCATCGGCCGGCCGTCGGTCTGCCAAATCAGGGGTAAACCGCTGGCCCGCACCTGAGCATAAATTGAGGTTAGGTATGCTTGCAGGCCCTCACCACCGGGGCAACTGATCGCCAGGGCTTGCCGGCCGGCCGCCCAGGGTTGGAGTTGCTGCCACACCTGGCTAAAGGCATCAGCATGGCCTACCTGGGTGTGTAGCTCTAGGGCATCCACGGGACTGTTAGCCAGCAGGTCTACGATCGCTGCTGGTGTATGGACGTAGGTTTGGGCCCCGATCAGGCCCCAGGGGCAGACACCCAGGCACCGGCCACAGCCATAGCAGCGGGGCACGTCCACCCCCGGCCGGCCGATGGCCTGGGTGGGACAGATCCGCTCGCAGGGGCGCAGGCAATCTACCGGGCAGTGCTGCGGATCAAACGCAGCCTTGCGGAAGTGAGGATCTTCACCATCGTTGAGGCTGACCATCAGCCAGGGCTTTTGGGGTGCGCCGAGGCCGAGGGCCACTTCCCGGCCGGCCGCTGCCGCCGCCACCACGGCCGGGTCGGCCGCCACATCAATACAGTCCACCCCTGCCAGGGTATAGACCAGGGCTAGATTACGGATTAGGGGCAGATCCTGGAGACTGGCCCCACAAATCAGCTTGCACCAGCGGCCGGTTGCAAGAGAGATCAGGGGCTGCGCCTCAAAACCTGAACCAGAACCGAGAGTCAGGGCCACGGCTGCGCCTAAAATGGACTACGAAACAACAGCGCGGGGAATAGTGTATGTCATCGCTGGCGGTAGGGATGGTGGAGAGCCGGGGGTTACCCCCGACCCTGGCGGCCGCCGATGCCATGTGCAAGGCTGCACGGGTCACCCTGGTGGCCATGGAAAAACTCAGTGGTGGTTTCTACACCGTGATTGTACGGGGCGATGTGGCAGAGGTGAAGCGGGCTGTTGAAGCCGGAATGACCGCTGCTAAAACCCTCCATCCCTATCTGGAAGGGGACAAGTTGTTCATCTCTTCCCACGTTATCCCTCGCCCCCACGCCAACGTAGATCGGGTGCTCAATATCCACTTTCGCGACTCGGTGGCCCTCTTCCGCGTCTAGGTCACCATGACTGAACTACCGACCTTTGCGACCCTCCAGGAGTTTTGGGAACACAGCCAGGGCCGCTGGGCTTCCCAGCGCACCAGCCATCACCTAGAGCCGGGGGCACGCCAGACTGGCAAGGGGGAATTGACGATTCACGCCTGTGACCTCAACACCCCGGAAGTCCAGGCACTGGGGGTTCCGACGCTGACGATGGCTGTCCGTGTCCACTGGCAGGGTACTCTGGCCGGCCGGCCGTCTCCCCTCCAGGGCCAAATGCTACTGGCTTTTGCCCCTGACCCTGCCCAACCCCATCAGGGTTACCTCTGGCGACGGTTTTCAGGGGGGGCAGATGTGGCTACCGGCACCTACACCCTGGGAACTGACCAAGCCTTAACTTTGGTGATGGGCGATGCGGCCGGCCGGGTCACCGAGCGCCTTTGGTACGCCAGTCCTAACCTGCGGCTACGCACCAGTCTGGTGGAAACGGCGGACGGTCTCCAGTCCACTGTGTTTTGCTCTGAAGTGCGCTTCTTGACCAAGCCTAGTTAACCCCCAGCACCCGATCCATAGGCTGTGCCCGTAGATTTACGGATAGGCCGTAAGAATCGTAGGAGACTGCGAGTCTAGCCTAGAACCGGCCGGCCAAGCCTTTGAGGGCCTATCCCCAAGACAGGTGCCTGTAACCTTGACTGGGGTTGTGATACGGCCCTAAACAAAGTTTCACAAAACGCAATCCACTCCTCAGGGAACTTTACTGGGTTGGGGATCGCTAGAACCCGGGTGGGGCTGTTGTCTGACCTGTGACGGGGCAACCTGAAGTGCATGGGTCTCTCATCTACGCTTGACTAGGATCGGGGTGGCCCAAGACCTGTAGCCCTCAGTGGATCGATTATTCCGGGTCTGGTGCCTGAGGTGTGTGGATGCTCGAAACTTGTCCACGGCGTGCCTTCGACCCCTGGCGCCCTCTGCGTGCTTGGTTGACTGAACTGCCCATTCAGGATGTCCGCACTGCCCAGCGTCTATGTTGGGCCATTCCCGCCCAATGTCCCTTTGCCCGTACCCTGCGCCTGTTCGGCCGGCCGGTGTTGCGGATTCCGCCCCTATGCCACCTGAATCCCCTGTATGACGAACTGATGATCGTGCGGCTGCATGCCCTGGAGTATCTGGCTGCCCGCGGTGAGGACGTTACCCGCTACTGTCATTGAGCCGGGGCGGCCGGCCGAGGTAGCCCGTCATAAAGGCCAGGGCCAGTCGCCGGAGGGGGGTTAGGGCGCGCAACAGCAGCAACCCCAGCCGCCGCAGGAACACGAGGGGCCAGAACTGGTTGGAAAAGACCCGATTGAGCAGATCGGTGAACAACAGTGACCAGAGGTTTTCCGGCCAGCGCCACCGCTGGTAACGCCGCAGCACCCGCAGGTCGCCGATGTCCTCACCCCGTTGAACCGCCTCCCGTAGGACTTGGGCCAAGCTGGCTGCGTCTCGAATGCCTAGGTTGAGGCCCTGGCCTCCCACCGGGTGGCAGCCGTGGGCCGCATCACCGATTAGGGCAACCCCAGTCGCCACATACCGCCGGGCCTGCATCAGCCGCACCGGGAAGACTTGACGTTCCCCCTGTACCTGAAGCTCTCCCATCTGGGAACCGTAGACCGGCGCGAGGTGATTGAGAAACGTGGATGGGGTGACCTGACGTAACCGGTGGGCTTCGGCATGGGGAATCGTCCAGACAATGCCGCACCGGCCGGCCGGCAATGGCAGGATGGCAAAGGGGCCGCTGGGCCAGAACCGTTCGTAGGCAATGCCACCGTGATCAAACTGGGGTTCCAGGATGGTGGTTAAACAAGACTGCCAGTAGCCCCAGCCCCAGGTTGGGATACCGGCCCATTGGCGCACTGGGGATTGGGCACCATCGGCCCCCACCACCAGCGGAGCACTCAAAACCTTGACTTCCCCCTGGTGTCGCAGGTGGAGGTGGATCGGCCGGCCGGCCCGGCGCAGTTCCATCAGTTCGGCGGGGCAATACCAGTCCACAGTTGCGCCGACTTGGGCTTGGAGGGTGGGCAGGATCGCTTGGTGTTCACCAACATAGCCAATCCCAGGCGCGGCGTCGCGGCAGCGGGGGCCATCCTGAGACCGGAAACGCACTACATTTTGGCCCGTATCGGAAAGATGAATGGTGTGGAACGGTTGAAGTTGGGGGGCAACCGTATGCCAAAAGCCAATCCCTTGCCAGATGCGCCGGGTGAGTAGGGTGAGGGCGTAGACCCGCGACCGCTGGGCTGCCTGTTCTGGAGCCAGGGCATCCACCACGGCGACGCGCAGGCCACTTCCCCGCAAGGCTAGGGCCAGGGTGAGTCCTGGAATACCGGCACCGACAATGACGACGTCGTAGGGGTGAAGCTGGCCGGCCGCATCCTCAGTCATGGGGCTTGTTACATACGGTTACATCCCTATTCTGGCTTGGCTCAAGGCCAATAGATCAAGGCTCAAGCTCAGTCTGAGCCGCCCGTAGCTCCAGGGCAAGGCGGTAGAGTTGGCGATGGGGCAAGCCCGTAGCAGCAACCAGTTCGCGCACCACCTCCCCCACCGGCCGGCCGGCCGCCAACCCCGCCTGGATTTGGGTTGTCACCTGCTCATCCACACTGACCAACGTTGGGACTGCCCCGCCCAGGAGTAGGGTCACTTCTCCCTTGGGCGTCTCCTGCCGGTAGTGGTCCAGCGCCGCTGCTAGGGTGCCCCGCCACAGGGTTTCATAGCGTTTGGTCAACTCTCGGGCCACCACACACGGCCGGCCGGCATTCAGGATGGCGGCACAATCGGTAAGGGTAGCTACCAAGCGGTGGGGCGCTTCGTAAAGAATCAGGGTGGCGGTCTGATCGGCCAGCCTTTGGAGGGTCTGGCGGCGGGCGGTGGTTTTGGGCGGCAAGAACCCGACAAATAGGAACTGATCCGTGGGCAATCCCGACGCACACAGGGCTGTGATGGCGGCACAAGGGCCAGGGATTGGTACCACCGGAATCCCCGTTGCCGTACAGACCTGCACCAGATCGACCCCTGGATCGGCAATACCAGGCATCCCCGCGTCGGTGACTAGGGCCAGGGATCGGCCGGCCTGGAGGTGCTCCAACAGGTGGGGTTGACGCTGTTGACGATTGTGGGCGTGGTAGCTGATTTGGGGAGTGTTGATCTGGAAGTGCTGGAGCAGTCGGCCCGTGTGGCGGGTATCCTCGGCGGCGATTAGGTCAACGTCCCGGAGGATACGCAGGGCGCGCAGGCTGATGTCCTCTAGGTTGCCGATGGGGGTGCCCACCAGGTAAAGGGTACCAGGGTCAGCCACGGCCGGCCGGGGTAGAAGGACTAGCCATATTTTCTCTCTTTCAAACCTGCACTATAGTCAATTGTTCTAGGCGCAGTCCTGGGATTTAACTCCTCTCATGAGAACCTTGTCTAAAAGCCACCCCTAACTTGATTGATACTGAGGCAGGAGCACTGTCTTAGGAATAAGGTCAGCATTAGGCAAATCCAACCTGGCCTCTGATTCTTGAAGTTTAGCCTTCTCCCAGACTCGGACTTTGGCCGCAGCTTCGTCAAATACCCTCCGATAGTTCCCAACGGTCACCTTAAATAAGGCATCTTTATCGAGTAGGTTCCACAGAGGTTTGTAGTCTTGATACGTTTTGAGGTAAGACACAGAGTCCTTGGGGGCGACAGCATCGGTACCAAATAGGAAGCGATTAGGATATCCGTTAATTAGCCTAGCCCAAGACTGGGCAGTTTCTGGGGATTTAACAACCCACTTGGCCACCTCATCCCAAGAGATGTCGAATACCACATTATTCATTTCCGGATCATCTAAAATCTCTTCCAGTAAATCCAGGTGATTCGATCTGGGTGCAACAATCCGCCCCAAGCCAGTATGTGCCCAGATGATAGAGGTTTCAGGATGGCGCTTAAATAGCTGCTTGAGTTTGTCAAAGTAGGCTGGCCTATCGCCAGGAGTCGGGCGGACTGTATCAATATCGCAATGAATGAGCGTCACCAGTCCAATCTCACCCGCCATGGAAAAAACACGATCAAGGGATGGATTGGTCAAGCTTGCCGTATGTCCACCTACCTTGTCGCTAACGAATTCCTTGTGAATCGTGAATTCACCGATACCTGTAAACACCCCTGGAAATAACCTTAGGACTCTCAAGATATGGGCAGTTGCGTACATATCTGTAGGGTTGAACCCCGTAATCATGGGGTCAAAATGTTTCTGTTTGTCTGGGGTTAACCTTAAATACTCCTGAGCAATCATGGCATCTACAAGAGAGTAGTAGTACAGCTCTGTATCGGATAGCAGGTAGTAGTCCGGGGAGCGATTGCCATCTACAAAGTAGTCCCATTTCTGATGTAGAGGAATTCCAAACACTGCCACTCGATCCACCTTGTCACCCATTAGCTTCAAGAAATCCTCAATTCTAATACCTTTTTGAATATAGTTGGTTAGGTGGAAGTGTGCATCGTTAAAGGTGATCCCTTGATTTGCGGAATTTTGAGTAGGCTGCGTCAATCCAATGTTAACAAGGAAGACCACAAGGCAAAGGGAGGTGGTAAATACTACGAGCAGTGAACGAAGGTCTCTAACGATAGACGTTCGCATAGGTCTACCCTCAAGTATCGTTATAAGGTTCAATTTAGCCCTAGGATAGTGCCAGGCCCAGACTGATAAAAATCTTAGTTACCTTTCTTAAGGTTAGTCTACACTGCATCAGTGTAGACAATTTAAATGGGAATGAGACATTTCCTCGACTTTCTCGACTCTCCCTGTCTGCCCTAGAAGTCTTGCGTGAGAGGTGTCTGGCGGACATGGGGAGGTGAGGTCAAGTGTCTCGAACTTGATTGAAATGGT
>JACYLR010000240.1 GCA_015272465.1 Gloeomargaritaceae cyanobacterium C42_A2020_066 | reverse complement strand
AGGGAGAGTCAAGAAAACTAAAATAGTGTCTCATTTTCATTCAAAACGGCTATATATCACCCCCCGGCACGTCAAGGTCGGGAACTGTGCAGAATTACGCTCCAGAATGTCTGTGTAGTCGCCTTATAGCCGTTCCGACTCGGATTAACTCAGTAGGATGAAAATCGAGGTTTTGGCTGCTCAGCCGTTCGCTTTCAGGCTATTTCCCTGCATTGTATCAAACTCAAGTGATCTGGCGAGAAAGTGTCATCACTCTATTCAGATGCCCAATCACCCGTCTCCGCACTGCCCCTAAACCAGCTGGACTGTTTCAGGAAGTTGGGACAGACTCAATACCCACACGGGCCAGATTCTCTCGATCCAACTCCAGGATGAGATGGGTATCGTCCCGATTAACCAGGGAACGGCGGGCTTGGCCCAGGTATAGGATTTCTGTCAAGCCCGGTTGGGGATGACGAAGAACCCTTGCCCGCACGGTCAGATAGGCATCTTCCCGCGCCAGTCGCCCATAGGAAAACAGGTCATTGGCCGCCTGTTGTAGGGTCGCCACCAGTTGGGTTTCGGTCAACGCTTCACCAACCCGGATCACTGCCTGGGTGCCGCCGTTGTCGAACACCAGGGTGTAGCGCTGAGCGTCTGGGAGTAAGGTGCGGGTCAAGGGGGTTAGGCCCAGGGCAAACAGGCCGGCCGTCAGCACGCCCATGAACGCCGTCACACCAAACAACCGGAAGCGAATCCCCCACTTGAGCACAAACCCCAAGGACATCAGGCCCCCGACACCCACAGTTGCCAATCCCATGTACTGGGCCGCTTGAGCAAATTCGGCGGGGGTGGGTAGGGTGAGCGCCATGGGTCTTGGGGCAGTTGGGGCAAAAGAGTGGACTAGTCTGTGGCCTCGTTACTGACGAAATCCGATACACCTAGGGGTGTGGACGCTTCGAGGGCCGCCTTCAGCGTATGCCAGCAGAGGGTGGCGCACTTGATCCGCACCGGGTACTGGGCAACCCCCTGCATCACATTGAGCTTGCGCTGCTCTGGTGGGAAACTGCCTTCGCCCTTGACCATACCCTGAAACTGCTCCACCAAGTGTAGGGCTTCGGGAATGGTCAGCCCCTGCACCGCTTCCGCCATCAGGTCGGCAGAGGCCATGGCAATGGAGCAGCCTTCTCCCTCAAAGCAGGCCCGCTCAATTCGGTTCTGGTCATCCAGTTTGAGGCTGACGGTAATTTCGATAGTGTCGCCACAGGAGGGGTTGTGCCCCCGGTGGTGGCGATGGACAGGTTCCGCAACCCCCCGAAACCGGGGCTTTTTGTAGCGCTCAACAATGACCTGCTGATACAGGTTCCGAACATTGCCCAGGGTCATAGGTCGGGGCGTTAACACGACGGGAGCGTCTACTACTGTAGCGCGCCGGCCGGCCGGGGGCTGGGGGTCGGGGTGCGGCCGGCCGCCAAGGTCTCGACCAAGGCTAGGTGCTGGGGCAGGCAAATTCGCCGCAGGTCGTAGCGGGTCTGAACTGTCTCCCGGGCCTTCTGGCGGAGGGTCTGCATACGATCGGGGTGGCGGAGGACGCGCGCAATGGCAGCGGCCAGGGCTGGAGCGTCAAAAAAGTCCACCAGCAGACCATTCACCCCGTCCTCGATCACCTCCATCACAGGCGGGGTGGCCGAACCGATGACCAACGCCCCGGTACTCATGGCCTCCAGCATCGACCAGGAGAGGACAAAGGGATAGGTGAGATAGACATGCACAGCGGAGACCTGGAGTACTTGGAGAAACTGGTCGTAGGGGACACGGCCAATAAAGTGCACCCGCGCTAGGTCAATTCGATCTCCCAGTTCCGCCAAGAGCACCTGTCGCCAGGTCTTGCCTTCCCCCGGCGGCCGGCCGTAACTGACTCCGTCACCGCCAATAATCACAATCCGGGCCTGGGGACAGCGGGCTTGGATCTCAGGGATGGCGCGCATGAAGATGTGGAAGCCCCGCATCGGTTCCAGGTTGCGATTGACAAAGGTGATCACCTCATCCTTGGCGGTGAGCCGGCCGGCCCGGCCCAGAGTGATGCTGGCCTGGGGGTTGGGGCACACGGCATCCGTATCCACCCCATCGTGAATGACGCTCAAGCGTGGCTGGAAGGGGGCCGGCACCGTTGAAGCCTGCCAATGGGTTGGACTGAGGCCCCAGTCCATCAGATCAAGACTGAGGAGGTTGGCGGCATTTTTAAGGCGAATTCGGCAAAAATCTTCAAACCCTGAACTGTCAAACTCCGGGTCAAAGCCCATGTCCCGCCCGGTGGGGCCGTAGTGAAATTCGACAAATGAGAGAAGCTTGGCCTCTGGAAAGACGTCCTTCAGAAACAACGTCTCGCCCCAGCCCGGATGGGCACAGATCACGTCGGGCACAAACCCCCGCTGGCGGATCTGGAGCGCGGCTCGGCCACAGGCTTCCCCTCGGATAGTTTTAGTTTCGGTTTCAGCCACCCAGGGATGAACATTGGGTGTCGTCCCCCGGCTGACCTGATAGCGCCACACAGGCACCCCCGGCAGTTTGGGCGGGACGTTAATACACAGAGCCATCACCTCGTTCCCCTTGGGGGCAGCAATGGCCGGGGCCAGATGCTTGTACTGGCCGGGGAAGTTTTGGTGGACAAACAGAACGCGCATGGCCTCAGGGAATAAACAGTTCGGGGACGCGCTGGCGGAGGGCCAGATTCAGATCGGGGAGGCGCGCGCGGAGTTCCTGGTACCAGGCCCATCGCTGCCGATAGTGGGCACCCAGTAACCGGTTGTCCCGCACCCAGGCATAGGCCGCCTGACCCAGCCGCTGGCGGAAGACCCGGTCGCCAATCAGGGTGTTGAGGTGGGCGGCAAACGTCTCTGGCGTGTCGTAGGTGAGGCCCGTTTTCCCCGGATGGATCACCTGACCATAGACCAAGGGACTGGCCAGGACAGCCACCCCGTGACCCGCACATTCCAGAAACTTTAGGTCAGATTTCATTCGATTCATGGGGGTATCGCCTAGAGGCAGCCAGGCTAGGTCACAGGTGTGGAGCACGGCGTGGTAGCGCTCGTAGGGCACAAAAGGCTCGAAGGTTTTGTGGGGCGTGGCAAGGGCTTCGAAAAAGGCGCGGTCGTGGAGAACCCGCACTTGCACCGCGTTGCCCCATTGATCCAGGACGGCATTGAGGGTGGGCATGAGAGGCCGCCAGTCGGCCTCGCGATTCAGGGCACCGAAGAACAGCACAACCGGGCCATCGGTGTAGGTACGCGGCGCGGGCAGGTAGGCCAACTGGTTGGCGAACACAGCTACCTCCGGGTTGTGTTGCCGCAGGTAGGTCGCTAGGGGTTCCGTGGAGGTTTGCACTGCATGGCAGCCGCGGTAACTGAGGTAGTGGTGGTGGGCGTATTCCGGGCGGCGGTCGGGATAGTCGTCGATTTCGGCAATCACCAAGTAGTCCTGCTGGATCAGGGTTTTGAGAATGGACTGGAAGCCCTGGAGATTCATAATCGTCCGCTGCCAAATGAAGACTTTTTCCTCCGCTGGGCCGGCCGGGACGAGGTTGTAGGACTTCACGGTGGTGGCGGTGCGTACCCCAGGGATCGTCTCCAGGGCGCGATGGGGCTCCAAAATCCGCACGCGGTCACAGCCGGTGGGAGCCATCAGGGCCGCTTGGATGAAGAGGCGGCGGGGTTGTTGACTCGGCCGGCCGGCCCGCACCAGGTATTGCAGGGCACCGGTTTGCACAGCAAAGGCTTGGGGGTCTATCTCAAGGGACTTGAGTACGGGCGCGAGGGCTTCGAGAAACTGACGATAGTCGTCGGGCTTGCGTCCGCGGGTCTGGATCTCGTAGATCGTGAGGCCGGCCTGGCGAAACAGGTGGCGAATGCTCTCCAGGGTAAAGAAGCGCAAGTGGGTGCGATCGAGTAGTCCCTGGGCCTGGTAAGTCCACTGGCCGCGCAACAGGTCGCGCAGCAGAGTCCAGTGTTGAATGTTAGGAATGCAAGCGATCACTTGGCCCTGGGGTCGCAACCAGGCCGCTTGGCGCTTGAGGGTTTCCCAGGGATCGACTAAGTGCTCCAAGACATCTCCGTACACCAAACAATCCACACCCTGGGGTTCAAAGTTCAGATCTTGGGCTTCCGCATCCGCGCGAATTACCCGATCCAGTCGGCCGGCCGCTACTTGGGCTGCGTCTGGGTTGACCTCTATTCCCAGGTACCGGACTCCCGGATTAAAGGGTTTGTAGGCGGCTCCTAAGGCACCAGCACCACAGCCCACCTCGACAATACACTGGGCATCGAGGGGTAGGAGGCGCAATAAATCGGGGTTGACCCGGTTGTAGTAGTCTGGTAAGGCCGCTGTAGGCTCCGGGGGCAATGACATGGCCAAACCCTGGTGTGGGCCGCCCCATTCTGGGCAGAATTGGCCCTGGGCGTCAAATAGGCGTCGAACCTGGACAGAAGACGGCCCCCTCGGGACAGGTATCCGTTGAGCGATTAAAGTAAATTGAAGCCCACCCTTGGTCTGGGCAACCCTCTGCGGCCGGCCGGAATCGCCGGGACTTTGCCCATGAGTAGCTCCGAACTGCAACTCCTGCGCTCGGTAGACTTGTTCACCGGCATGGATTCTCAGGATCTGCAATCCCTGGCGCGCCGGGTGGTGATCTCGCGCTATCGGGCCGGGGAGATGGTGTTTAACTATGGGGATGCCGGTTCAACGATGTACATCGTTGCCGAGGGCCATGTGAACATCCACCTGCCCGGCGAAGCCTCCCGGCGTGTCTCCCTGGCAGATATTACGGTGGGGGAATACTTCGGAGAACTCTCCCTGCTCGACAGCAAGCCCCGCAGTGCCAGTGCCCTGGCCACCACCGATGTGGTGCTCCTCGAACTCAGCCAGGAAGCCCTCTCCCGCTGCGTTGAACAGTCTCCGCAAATTGCCATGTCCCTGTTGCGCAACATGTCCGGACGGATTCGGGAGACCAATACCCTGCTCTCCCAACGGGTGGCTCGCAACGCCGAGGAGGAATTTCAGAAGCATCTCACCTGGGGGGATCGCCTAGCCGACCGGATCGCAGCCCTGAATGGCAGTTGGGCCTTCATCGGGCTGTTGATTGGGCTTTCGGCAGCCTGGGCCATCGTAAACACAGTTTTGATGGTCAATGGGGCCTTTGATCCCTACCCCTACGAATTCTTTAATCTTCTGCTCGCCGTCCTTATTTCCCTGCAAGGTCCCCTGATCGTGATGAGCCAAAACCGCCAGGCCAGCAAGGATCGCACCCAGGCCCGGATTGACTACGAGGTGAACCTAAAAAACGAGGTCAACATTTCCACCCTGGTGCGTGAGTTGAGCGAGTTCCGCCGGGAGATGGATCTGCGGCTGACGGCCTTGGCTGCCCAGTCCAACGATCCTCGACCCACGGGGCGCGGCCGGCCGGCCGCTGGGGCCTCTGGTACGATCACAGATGGTTCCTGACCTGGATCAGCCATGCCCCGATCCCAGCGCAACGACAACTTTATCGACAAGACCTTTACGGTGATGGCCGACATCCTGCTCAAGGTGTTGCCCGCCAATCGCCAAGCGAAGGAAGCCTTTGCCTACTATCGGGATGGCATGAATGCCCAGGCAGAAGGGGAGTACGCCGAAGCCCTCCAAAACTATGAGGAGGCCCTGCGTTTAGAGGAAGACCCCTATGACCGCAGCTTTATCCTTTACAACATCGCCCTGATCCACACCAGCAACGGCGAACACGAGCGCGCCCTGGGCCTCTACGAGGAAGCTCTGGGCCTCAACCCCCGTATGCCTCAAGCCCTCAACAACATGGCGGTGATCTATCACTACCAGGGAGAGCAGGCCAAGGAGGCGGGGGATACGGAGACGGCGGAAACCCTCCTAGACAAGGCGGCCGAATGCTGGAAACAGGCCATTCGCCTAGCCCCCAATAACTACATTGAGGCCCAAAACTGGCTGAAAACCACGGGTCGTTCCGAAGCTGATGTCTTTTTTTAGGGGGCAGACTAGTGATTGACCGTGACCAAGTACGCAAGGTTGCCCATCTAGCTCGCCTGAGTCTCACCCCAGAGGAGGAGGCAGCCTTCGCGGGTCAACTGAGCAGCATCTTAGATTACGTGCAGCAACTAGAAGCCCTGGATGTGGCGGATGTCGAACCCACGGCGCGGGCCATTGAAACCCGCAATGTCCTCCGCCCAGATCAGCCGCTGCCCTGTTTACCCACTGAGGAACTACTGCGGCCGGCCCCTGACCGGGAAGACCCCTTTTTCCGAGTGCCTCAAATCCTGCAAGACGGCTAGGCATGTTCTGCTCTAGCCAGTTGATTAGGACTGTATGGCACGTCTGAACAACTGGCCGACCGTCCTCCTGATCGAGAAACCGGCACGTTACTGTTGCAGGTCTTCCCAACTACCGCTGATAACCAGTTGTTGATGGCATCGTTTTAGGGTAGTAATAAAGATGTAGTGAAATGACTATTAGATGATCAAGAGCTGTTAGGA
>JACYLR010000152.1 GCA_015272465.1 Gloeomargaritaceae cyanobacterium C42_A2020_066 | reverse complement strand
GCCCGCACGATTCGCTTGCCAATCCACATCACTGAGAAGCTCAACAAGATCAAAAAGGTGCAGCGGGAGTTGTCCCAACAGTTGGGCCGTAGCCCCAACCCGACGGAAATTGCTAAGGCGTTGGAACTTGAGCCAGCCCAGATTCGCGAGTATCTGACCATGGCTCGCCAGCCGATCTCCATTGATCTGCGCATTGGCGACAACCAAGACACGGAGTTGGGGGAACTCCTGGAAGATGAGGGCATCTCGCCAGAGGACTTCACCACCCGTGAAGCCCTGCGTCAAGATTTGGAGCGCCTGATGGCTGAGTTGACGCCCCAACAGCGGGAGGTGCTCAGTCTGCGGTTTGGTCTCCAGGATGGCAAGGAACTGTCCCTGTCCAAGGTGGGTAAGCGCCTCAGCCTCAGCCGGGAGCGGGTGCGCCAATTGGAGCAACAGGCCCTTGAACACCTGCGGCGGCGGCGACTCCATGTGCGGGAGTATCTCGCCAGTTAGGTGGGGCGAGGGCGGGTCACCAGGAAATGGAGCGCAGGGGCAGGGGCTGGTGATTCGGTTGTAGCAACACACTGTTCACCAAGATGACTGCTGGAGCCTCAACTGTTCCAGCGGAAGCAGAATGTACAAGCCCCCAAGCCCCTATCCGGTTGCCTGCGGGGGGGCGCTTTGGGCTAGGCTCTCCAGTTCCGCTTCCTGGAAGTGGGCCTTGAATTTCTCAAAAAATTGGACTTCAACAGGCAGATTGGCGGTCACCGGCCGGCCGTGCCAGTCCCGCACCACTGCGGATACCGTACCCTCCTGACCCATCATTTCAAAGGGTTGGTTACGGTGTTCTGGATGGTGATACATGATTACAGACTTTCGGACGCGGACGCGGTCACCCACCTGCATAGGTCAATGCTCATATCCTCTCAGCCCTGCTGATCTTGACACAAAATGAGCCAGGATGCAGATTCAGGCTGAGCGTTGGGGGTGGTAGGGCGAGAGGGCTAGGGCGCGCAGGATGCGGCGGTTCACCATCCGCCAGATCAGGGGAATAAAAATCAGCATGCCTAGGGTGGCGGCCGGCTCAAGGCTCAGAATCAGGTTGTAGAGGCCGTGGAGGATCATAGCCAACGCCAAGCCGCTGCGAATCACGGCCGGCCGGCGGTAGCGCGGACAGCAGCGCGCCAGCCCCAGGCTATAGCCCCAAATGGCGGCATAGAGGGCATGGCCCGGCACCGCCAACAGCGCCCGAATCCAGAACACGCCCCAAAAGCTGGCGGGGAACGCACTGGCTTGGATCAGATAAAACACATTCTCTAGGGAGGCCAACCCCAGGCCGGCCGCAGCTCCGTAGACGATGCCATCCACGGGTTCGTCAAACTCGCGGTGGAAAAACACTGTGCGGCGCACCACCCAGTACTTGCCGTACTCTTCGGTGATCGGCGCAACAACGACGGCATTCCAAAAGGGGGGCAGGTTGAGGGCCAATTGCACCGCCAGGATCGGCAAGGTCACGAGGACACCCCAGGCAAAGGTGCGTAGAACCAGACTCTGCGGTTCCGGTTCCAGCCGGTCTTGGCGATAGAAAAACCACAGCCAGAAAAAACCAGGGGCCACCGCTAAAACCAGAACTGACAAAGGGGAGAACGCCATCAATGACTCACCTGTGCCCGCGTTGTGTCTTGGGGTCGGCCGGCCGGACTTCTATAATGGCCGTTAGTCTTTTCACACGCCCAGGCATGGCCCCGCCCCCTCCCGCACGGGATTACAAGGACACGTTAAATCTGCCGCAGACGAGCTTTGAGATGCGGGCCAATGCTGTACAGCGGGAGCCCCAACTCCAGGCTTTTTGGGAAGAACAGCAGATTTACGCCCGGTTGGCCGAGGACAATCCCGGTGAGGTGTTTATCCTCCACGACGGGCCGCCCTACGCCAACGGCGATATCCACATGGGCACGACCCTCAACAAGATCCTTAAGGACATCATCAACAAGTACCGGCTGCTGCGCGGCAACAAGGTGCGCTACGTGCCGGGCTGGGACTGCCACGGCTTGCCGATTGAATTGAAAGCGCTGAATGAAACCCGGGCTGGCCAATTGTTGGGAAAACGTGCTCGCCCCTTAGAGCTGCGAGCGCTAGCCAAGAACTTTGCCCTAGAAGCATTGGATCGTCAACGAAAGAGTTTTCTCAGACTAGGGGTGTGGGGAGATTGGCAGCACCCCTACCTCACAATGACCCCGGAGTACGAAGCGGCCCAGATTCATGTGTTTGGTCAGATGGCCCTCAAGGGCTACATCTACCGGGGCCTGAAGCCTGTCCACTGGAGTCCTAGTTCGCGCACCGCCCTCGCTGAGGCTGAGCTGGAATACCCGGAAGGGCATACCTCGCCCAGTGTCTACGTGGCCTTCCCGATGACTGGCCTCACGGACTTGGCCCGGCCGGCCGTGGGGGACGCCCTGCCCGACTTGGCGATCTGGACAACCACCCCCTGGACCCTGCCCGGCAACCTGGCGATCAGCGTCCACCCCCAACTCACCTACGCCGTGGTGAAACCAGAAGCCGGCCGGCCGCTGGTGGTTGCTCTGGATTTGGTGGAGCGCCTCCAGGCCATCCTGGGCCAAACCCTCACCGTGCAGACCACGTTTCCCGGTAAGCTTCTGGAGCACTGCACCTATCGCCATCCCCTGTTTGACCGGGAGGGCATTATCACCCTGGGGGAACACGTCACCACCGAATCGGGCACAGGCCTCGTGCACACGGCCCCCGGCCACGGCAGCGACGACTATCTGGTGGGTCAGCGCTACGGCCTAGAGATTCTCTCGCCGGTGGATGACGAGGGCAAATTCACGGAGGCGGCCGGCCGGTTTTCCGGGTTGTTTGTGCTCAAGGAGGGCAATGCCGCCATCATCGACGCCCTGACTGAAACCGGTGCCCTGCTCAAGCACGAACCCTACATCCACAAATACCCCTACGACTGGCGCACCAAACAGCCCACCATTTTCCGGGCCACGGCCCAGTGGTTTGCCTCTGTTTCTGGCTTCCGCGATCAGGCCCTGAGGGCAATCCACGAGGAGGTTACCTGGATTCCACCCCAGGGGGAAAACCGGATCACGGGCATGGTGGCCGAACGCAGTGACTGGTGTATTTCCCGCCAGCGGGTCTGGGGCCTACCCATTCCGGTGTTCTATGACGAGGCTACCGACGAACCTCTGCTGACGCCAGAAACGATTGCCCATGTCCAGGCTATTGTCCGAGAGCAGGGTTCCGATGCCTGGTGGGAGCTACCGGTCAGTGACCTGTTGCCGCCCCGGTATCGGGACAACGGCCATACCTACCGCAAGGGCACCGACACCATGGATGTCTGGTTCGACTCTGGCTCCTCCTGGGCGGCCGTCCTGGGGCAGCGCCCGGGGCTACACTATCCGGCGAATCTCTATCTGGAGGGATCGGATCAGCACCGGGGCTGGTTCCAGTCCAGTCTGCTGACCAGCGTGGCGGTGAATAGCCATGCTCCCTACCGTCAGGTGCTCACCCACGGTTTTGTCCTGGATGAGCAGGGCCGCAAAATGAGCAAGTCCCTGGGCAATGTGGTGGATCCGCTGACGGTGATCGAGGGAGGGAAAAACCTCCAACAGGAGCCGGCCTACGGGGCGGATGTGCTGCGGCTGTGGGTGTCTTCGGTGAACTACGCCGATGACGTGCCCCTAGGCAAAACCATCCTCAAGCAGATGGCGGATGTCTACCGGAAAATCCGCAATACGGCCCGCTTTCTCCTGGGCAACCTCTACGACTTTGACCCCCAGCAGCACTCTATTCCCACCAAGAACCTACCCGACCTGGATCGGTATATGCTACACCGGCTGGGGGAGGTGATGGACGAGATCACCGATGCCTTCGAGTCCTACCAGTTCTATCGGTTTTTCCAGACAATTCAGAACCTATGCGTAGTTGACCTCTCCAACTTCTACCTGGATGTGGCCAAGGATCGGCTGTACATCAGTGCAACCGATAGCTTCAGACGGCGGAGTTGTCAGACGGTGATGGCCATCGTAGTGGAAAATCTGGCCAAGGCGATTGCCCCGGTACTTTCTCACCTGGCGGAGGACATCTGGCAGGCGCTGCCCTACACCAAACCCCAGCCCTCGGTCTTTCAAGCAGGATGGGTGGCGATGGCCAGCCGGCCGGCCGATCCAGCCCTCGTGACTCAGGCGGAGGCACTGCGCCAACTGCGGGATGATGTCAATAAGGTTTTGGAGGCGGCCCGCACGGCCAAGACCCTGGGGTCATCCCTGGAGGCTCAGGTGAACCTGTACGTGCCCGACCCGGAATTGCGCCATGCCCTGGCCAAGCTGAATCCACCCGCCTTGGAGGGTAATGGAGTCGATGAGTTGCGCTACTGGCTGCTGGTCTCCCAGGTGACCCTGGCTGAGAGTCCGGCTGAGCTGGAGGGAGCCGCCCATGGCCTGGAAACAGACCGCTGGCACCTGGGGGTGAGGGTGGCGGCCGGCCGCAAGTGTGGCCGTTGCTGGAACTACTCGGAGCAGGTGGGCACCAACGAGACCCATGGGGATCTGTGTGAGCGTTGCACCCGCGCCCTTGAGGGTGGCTTTTAGCGCCCAGGTGCGCTAGAGGTCTAGGGTAGAGTCATCACCCGTTGACCGAAAAACCGATGGGTTAGACCCTCAGGGGTTCCACTGCACCGGCCGGCCCCACCAGCGATACCCAAGGCTGACGAAGATAGCGACAGGCAGCGGCGTGGGCCATTTCAGGTGTGACTGCGGCAACCGCAGCCTGGAAAGCTTGATCAAAACCCAAGCCCAGCCCCAGGGTTTCATACCAGCCCAGCAAATGGGCAATTTGAGCGCTGGTTTGTTTACCCAATGCGTACTGCCCGAGGAGCTTACTCTTGGCCACGGCCAATTCTTCCTCAGGTAGTGGTGCGGCACACAGGCGAGCCATTTCGGCCTGCAAACTGTCTAGGGCCAGGGCTGTGTTTCCAGGTGCAGTGCCCAGGTAGACACCAAAGGCGGCCGGATGTTGGCGAGTGGAATAGAACGCGGACACCTCGTAGGCCAGGCCCCGCTTTTCCCGCAGTTCTACAAACAGACGACTGGAGAGGCCATTCCCCAGGTAGGTGCTCAAGACCTTGATGGCTGCGTAGTCCGGTGACCAGACCGACGGCCCCAGGTATCCCAGCATGACAATCACCTGTTGGGTGTCTTGGGGATACACCAGCCAGCCCGGAGTACGGCCGGCCGGGGCGGTGAGTTGTGGGAACGGAACCGCGGGCGCACTCCAGTCTCCCAATGCCTCGGCTAGGGTTTCGATCAGGGCTTGGGGCGGCATCCGTCCGGCAATACTGACCACCGTGTGGGCCGGCCGAGTCCAGGTAGCATGGAATTGGCGCAGATCATCGGGGGTAAGGGCGGCAATCGAGTCGGGACTCCCCAAACTGGAAAAGGCGTAGGGATGGTCGCCATACAGAGCACGCCGCAACTGGTCGTAGGCCACACTGAAGGGCTGCTCCTGCTGCATCCGCAAACTTTGGAGCGTCAGTTGCTGTTCCCGAGCGACCTCTGCATCAGGGAACGTGGGGTAGCGGAGCACCTCCGCGGCAAGGGGCAGCAGTTCCGCAAAATCCCCCGACACGGATTTCAAACTTAAGGCCCAGTAATCCGCGTTGGCCTCTGCCCCCAGACTGGCCCCTAGGGATTCCACCTGATGGGCAATGTCCAAGGCCGAGTGGTGCGCCGTCCCCTTGGTGAGCACGGAGGTCAGTAGGTGGGTGAGGCCCGCCCGGCCGGCCGTTTCCGCCCCCATGCCAGGCCGCACAAAAAACCGTGCCGCTACCACATCCGCCGTGGGGTTTTCCACGGCTACAATCACTAGGCCATTGGGCAACTCCACCCTGGCCCAGGGGGTGCTGATTGGCGGTGCGGCAGGAGGGGAAGACAGCATCGGCGGCATCATGAGAGACTCATACGGGGATAACGGTGGTCACCAGACTATGGTCGGGATTGAGGTAGGTGGCAGCCACCTGTTGGAGGAAATCCGCCTCTAAGCCAGCAATGCTTTGGGGATAGGCCACGGCCTGATCCAGATGACCGAGGTGATCGTAGTAGCCATAGAGGCTGGCCAGTTGACTGGGGGTTTCCAGGGCAAAGGTGTAGCTGTTGGTCATCAAGCGCTGGACACGGGCCAGTTCATCGGGGGAGATCGGTTCCTGGGCCAGTTGGATGATGGCTTGGCGGATATGGTTCTCCACAGGTTCCAGAGCCTCTGGGTCTAACCAAGCACTGAGGGTAAACAGGCCCGCATTCTGGAGCAGGGCGTAGTGACAGTCCACATCCATCACCCACCCCAGGGTTTCCCGCAGACTGTGCACCAGTCGGGACAACCGGCCACCGGTGAGCACCGTCGCCAACAAATCTAGGCCGTAGGTGGTGCCTAGAGACTCACTCCCTGGCCCGACCCAGGCCATCAGCAAGCGAGCCTGCTCCAAGCGGGGCAACTCCAGTTGATAGCGCTGGCTGTGGATTGGACAGACCGCGAGGGGCGCAGGATTCATGGG
>JACYLR010000194.1 GCA_015272465.1 Gloeomargaritaceae cyanobacterium C42_A2020_066 | reverse complement strand
CCAGCTCCCACTATCGGGTTGCACATCGCGCCCCACCACATCGAACTGATCGAGGTGTCCTTAACTTCAATTGCCTGTGAACTTCAGGAGCGTGGAGCTAGACTCGCCTGAAGGGTTGCCAGGGTTTCTGCCACCGTCAGATTGCCCATCTCACCCCCATGGCGGGAGCGCAGACTGAGGGTACCCGTTTCCATTTCCTTCGCCCCCAAGACCGCCATCACCGGTACCTTCTCCAGTTCCGCCCGCCGGATTTGCTTGCCCAAGCGCTCTCCAGAGGTGTCCACCTCCACCCGTAGGCCGGCCGGCCGCAGGTGATCCGCCACCTGCTGGGCATAGGGCAATTGTCCATCCCCCACTGGCAACAGTCGCACCTGCACCGGTGCCAGCCACAGGGGAAAGTCCCCCGCATATTCTTCAATCAAGATGCCAATCAACCGCTCTAGGGAGCCAAAGGGGGCGCGATGGATCATCACCGGTCGTTGTCGCGACCCGTCCGCCGCCACATACTCCAAGTCAAAGCGCTCCGGTAGGTTGTAGTCCACCTGCACCGTTCCCAACTGCCACTCCCGTTCCAGGGCGTCTCGGAAGATGAAGTCCAACTTCGGGCCATAGAAGGCTGCCTCCCCAATCCCCAGGAAGTGATCCATGCCCAGTGCCTCCACCGCTCGCTGGATCGCCCCCTCGGCCTTTTCCCAGGCCTCGCTGGAGCCGATGTACTTATCGGAGGCCGGCTCGCGGAAACTGAGCCTGGCCCGGAAGTTCTTTAATTCCAGCCGCTGAAACACCGCCAGGATGAGATCCACCACCCGCAAAAACTCGGCGTCCAACTGCTCCGGCGTCACAAAAAGGTGGGCATCATCCACCGTGAAACCCCGCACCCGCGTCAGCCCCCCCAGTTCTCCCGACTGTTCGTAGCGGTAGACCGTCCCGAACTCCGCCAGCCGCAGGGGTAGCTCCCGGTACGAGCGCAACTGACTCTTGTAGATCTGGATATGGAAAGGACAGTTCATCGGCTTCATCACAAAGCCCAGTTCCGCCTGCCGATCCCCCTCCGACTCACTCATCAGGGGGAACATATCCTCGTGGTACTTCTGCCAGTGGCCTGAGGTTTTGAACAGGTCAACCCGGGCAATGTGGGGCGTCACCACCGGGAGGTAGCCACGCTTAATCTGCTCTTGCTTCAGGTAATCCTCCAGCAGGCTGCGCAATACTGTGCCCTTCGGTGTCCAGAGGGGCAGGCCCGGCCCTACCGGATCGGCAAAGATGAACAGGCCCAGTTCCTTCCCCAATCGGCGGTGATCCCGGCGTTGGGCCTCGGCTTTGCGGTGCTTATACTCGGCCAACTGCTCTGGGGTTTCCCAGGCTGTGCCATAGATGCGCTGGAGTTGGGCTTTGTTTTCATCCCCCCGCCAGTAGGCCCCTGCTACCGTTTCCAGTTCGATGGCCGCTGGATTCAGATCTCCGGTATTGGCCACATGGGGGCCAGCGCACAAATCCCACCACTGGTCGCCTAGGTGATAGAGGGTAATCGGTTCAGTCAAGCCAGCCAGGATTTCCAGCTTGTAGGGTTCGCCAATGGCCTGGATTCGCTGCTCCGCCTCAGAGCGGGAGACCTCTTCCCGCATCACGGGCAACTTGGCCCGGATGATCCGATCCATTTCCTTTTTGATCGCCTTGAGGTCTTTCTCGGTGAACGGCTCCGGATGATCGAAGTCGTAATAAAAGCCGTAGTCAATCCAGGGGCCAATGGTGACTTGGGCCTTGGGGAAAAGCTTTTGCACCGCCATGGCCATCACATGGGAGGTTGTGTGCCGAATCCGCTTCAGGGCCTCTGACTCGCTGGTTTTAGGGAGGATCAGGGGGGCAGCAGGTTCAGTCGCAACACCAGAGGTCATGGCACGTACACAACAGCAGCGTGATCCATCTTAACGAGCGGCTAGCGCCCAAGCGGGTTCGTCCCTCACGGTCAGGCCGATCCGCATTGGGCCGGTGTGTGAGGAATGGGTGATCCGTGCTTCTCTACAGCTTGAGTAACGCATAAGTAAATACGCTCAGTCGATTGATCTATGCTTTGAGCAGCCAATGCGGTGACTGGAATAGAGAGAGCATCGGGAGGATACTCAGAATGGCTGGGTTTGGGGGATTCCGCCGGTGATTTTGGGGATGGCTTATCGGCCGGCCGATAGCCCTTTTTCCTATTTGGCCCCCGCGCTAGGCTGGGTCTGAGGTCATGTTAGGGGGTGAAGGATGACACCAGTTTGGCAAGCCAGACAAGGGCTGCGGGGGATAAGTATGGCGGCCGGCCTGTGGCTGCTGATGACCCAGGATGCCAGCGCCCACCTCACTTCTGGTGACCCTTCCCTGCTCCACCTTCTGGCACCAGAGGCCCTGACCCCAACCTGGGTGATCACAGGTTTGGCTGTAGCTGTGGTTCTCGGAGCCGGTCATGGCCTGCTACCTGGTCATGGCAAAACCCTAGCGGCCACCTACTTGGCAGGCACACGCAGTACCGCCTGGCATGCTGTTCTGCTGGGGCTGACGACCACTCTGACCCATACCCTGGCAGTGTTCGGTTTAGGGGTGCTGGCCCTGGTGGCGGCTCAGGGGGGCTGGTCAGATCAGATCTATCCGGTGTTAAGCGCGGCTAGTGGCCTAGTGATTGTGGCGGTGGGCAGTGGCTCGCTACGACAGCACCTCCAGCATCTCGGCTCGACTGAGACAGAGGATCACACCCACGCGGATCATGAGCATGGCCATACCCATGGCTACCATACCCACGACCACGCCCTGGATTCGGCCAATTCTCCCAATCTCATTGCCCTAGGCATTGCGGGTGGGCTAGTGCCCTGCCCTTCTGCCCTTGTCCTACTCCTATCCGCTGTTGCCCTCCATCAGACGGTTTATGGTTTGGCCCTCGTGGCAGCCTTTAGTCTGGGGTTGGCGCTGGTACTGGTGGCCGTGGGTCTGAGTGTGGTCTATTCCCGGAAATGGTTAGACCACTTACCCGTCCCCACACAGGTACTGCGGTATTTTCCGATTGCCAGTGCCGTTATGATGATGGCAATTGGTGCAGTTCTAACTGCTCAGGCGATGGTTTAATCCCTGATCCAATGGCTACCCTTTGCTCAGCTCTACGGTTATGAAAAAGCTGTCGATTCTGCTGATCCTGCTCGTGGGCCTTTTGGGGTTTCCGGGACGTGCTCTAGCCCACTCCGTCTGGACGGATTTTCAGATGCAGGCGGAGCAGCTTCAACTCACATCCCTGTTCAGTACGGATGAGCCATTCCAGGGGGCACCGGTGCGGGTCTATGCCCCCAATAATCCCAATCAGCCTTGGCTGGAGGGTAAGACCGATGATCAGGGGAATTTCCTATTTAAGCCCGATCCCAACTTGGTGGGGGAGTGGCAGGTGCGGATTGGGGATCGGGGCGATCATGCCGACATCCTGACGGTTCCTGTGACCGAAGCTGGGGTGCAGGTTGACCTGATTAGCCAAACAGAACATCACCGGATGCATTGGTGGGTGCGCCAGGTGGGGGTGGTGCTGTGCGCCTTTGGCAGTGGGCTGGGGTCGGCGGTGCTCTTCCGGCAGCGGCGGTGGTTTACCTAGGATAGTTCTATCCCAGGATCCCGGCCGGCCGGGGGTGATCCCCTTTTCAGGTACACAATAGGGATGCTGTCTGCCCGCAACCTTCCCTCGCAGACCTGCATTGGATACTGATGGGCCAGCGCGCCAAATCCCCTAAATACTACGTGGTCTGGGCCGGCCGCCGCACCGGTATTTTTGAGTCTTGGGCGGCCTGCGAACGGCAGGTGAAGGGGTATCCAGGGGCACGCTATAAAGCCTTCCCCACCCGATCGGAAGCCCAAGTCGCACTCCAAGCCGGCCGGCCGCCTGCCCAAGACTCACCTTCTCCTCAGGCTACGCCGGTCAAAATCGCAACCGAGGCCAGCGGCCGGCCGATTGCCGAGAGCTATGCTGTGGATGCCTCCTGTCGCGGCAACCCTGGCCCCCTGGAATACCGGGGTGTCCACACGGGCACCCGTGCACCCTGGTTTAGCAAAGGCCCCTTCCCCCAGGGCACCAACAACATCGGCGAGTTCCTGGCGATTGTCCAGGGTTTGGCCTTACTAGCAGAACAGGGAGAGACCCTTCCCCTCTACAGTGACTCAAAAATTGCCATGGGCTGGGTGGCGGCCGGCCGGTGCCGAACCCAACTCAAACCCACTGCTCGCAACGCTCCCCTGTTTGATGAAATTCGCTGGGCCGAAACCTGGTTGGCTCAGCACCCCCAGCGCACCCCCATGCTCAAGTGGCAGACCGCCGTGTGGGGGCAGATTCCTGCCGACTACGACCGCAAGTAATCTGTTCGTGTCCTAGGGTTGCACAGCCATGGTTCGCACCCCCCTCATTCACGATCGCGACCGCCTCCAGCAGCGCCTAGAGGACTTGCCCCTCCAACCGGGGGTCTATCTGTTTCAGGATCACCTGGAAAACATTCTCTACATCGGCAAATCCAAGCGCCTGCGGGCCAGAGTTCAGTCCTACTTTCGTGGGTTGGAGCACCTGAATCCCCGTATCGGACTGATGGTGCAGCAGGCGACGGACATCGAGTTCATCCTGACGGACACCGAAACCGAAGCCCTAGTCCTGGAATCCAACCTGATCAAGCAGCACCAACCCCACTTCAATGTGCTCCTCAAGGACGACAAATCCTACCCCTACCTGTGCATCACCTGGTCAGAAACCTACCCTCGCATCTTCATCACCCGCAAGCGTCGCCCCGGCCATCCCAAGGATCGCTACTACGGCCCCTACGTCGATGCCTTCCAATTGCGCTCAGTCCTGGGGCTGGTCTATCGTCTCTTCCCACTGCGGCAAAGGCCCAAGCCCCTGTTTCCCGATCGACCCTGTTTGAACTACCAGATCGGCCGCTGTCCGGGCGTCTGCCAGCGGTTGATCACCCCCGAAGCCTATCGGGAAACTGTCCAGAAGGTGGCCATGATCTTCCAGGGCCGCACCCAAGAACTGATCGCCACCCTTAGTCAGCAGATGCAGACTGCGGCGGCCGGCCTCCAGTTCGAGCGCGCCGCTCAGTTCCGGGATCAGATGCAGCGCCTCGAGGGTTTGGGAGAGCAGCCCAAGGTCGACTTACCCGATGAAAACGCCGTTCTCGATGCCGTGGCCCTCGCCCTGTATGAGGATCATGCCTGTGTGCAGTTGTTTCAGACCCGGGCCGGCCGGTTGGTCGGTCGCCTAGTGTTCTTCGCCCAGCGCCAGGGCAGTGAGCCGGGGGCCATCCTGCAACGGGTGCTAGAGGAACACTACACCCACGTTGATGCCGTGGAAATCCCGCCCTTGGTTTTGGTGCAACACGAGCTACCCGATGGGGACATCCTGGCGGACTTTCTTAGTCAACGGCGGGGAAGTCGGGTCAAGCTCCACACTCCCCAACGGCTGCAAAAGGCGGAACTGATCACCCTGGTGGCCCGCAATGCGGAGGTGGAACTCCAGCGGCGACAGAAGGCAGCGGCGATCAACTTGGCAGCTCTGGAAGACCTGATGACCCTCCTGGACTTGCCCGACTTGCCCCACTGGATTGAAGCCTACGACATCTCCCATCTCCAGGGCAGCAACGTGGTGGCCTCGCGGGTGGTCTTTATTGACGGCCTGCCCGCCAAGCAGCACTACCGCCACTACAAAATCCAGAATCCGACTCTGCACACGGGCCACTCCAATGATTACGCCAGTTTGCAGGAGGTCATCAATCGCCGATTTCGTCCCTGGATGCAAAACCCAGAGCGGCTGCGCCAGGATGACCCCGATTGGCCCAGCCTCGTCCTGATCGATGGCGGCAAGGGCCAGCTTTCCTCGGTGATGGAGATTCTGGAAACGGCCGGCCTCGCAGAGGATCTCCAGGTAGCCTCCCTAGCCAAACGTCATGAGGAGGTTTTCCGGCCCGGACAACGGCAACCGGTGGCGGCAGATCCCGATCAACCCGGGGTGCAATTGCTGCGCCGCTTGCGGGATGAGGCCCACCGTTTTGCCCTCAAGTTTCATCGGCAACAACGTACCCAGCGCCTGCGCTATTCCACGCTGGCCGAGATTCCAGGGTTGGGCTACGAACGGCAGCGGCAACTGTTGGCTTATTTCCACTCCTTGGATACGATCCAAGCGGCGACACCGGAGCAACTCGCACGGGCACCGGGGATTGGTCCCCGCCTGGCGGAGCAAATCTACGCCTACTTCCATCCCCAAGTTGGCTAAGGCTGGGGCAATCATCAAGGTGTTAGAGCTGATTTCTTAAGATGGCATTAAGGGACGACTGATTCGCGGAATGTCATTGCTTTCTCTTGCAAAGCGTTATTATTCGAGTAGCCCTCCATGAGTCGGTTGCCTGAGATCGCCCAAACCCATCGACCCGCTTACCCCAGTGACCTCAGCGATGCAGAATGGGAAATCCTGAATCCCCTTCTCCCTGCCCCTAAAGGCTTTGGCCGCCCGCGCACCGTTGACCTTAGAGAGATTCTCAATGGTATCTTTTATGGGTAGTAGTAAATATAGCCGTTTTGAATGGGAATAAGACATTTCTTCAGCTCCCTTAACTCTCCCTACCTACCCTAGAAGTCTTATATGG
>JACYLR010000050.1 GCA_015272465.1 Gloeomargaritaceae cyanobacterium C42_A2020_066 | reverse complement strand
CTGAAACTTCTTGGTCAGTTGGAGGCTGTCTGTATCTGGGGTTTCAATGCCCATAAATACAGCCGCAAAGTTACAGGCCAACATCAGGTCGATGAGTTCATCATCCTGGGCTAAATCCAGGGAGGCTTCGGTGTCAAACCGGAAGGGATAGCCCCGTTCAGCCTGCCAAACTTGCAAATCTTTGAGCAGCAGCTTGACGTTGCGCTTATTGCCGATAAAGTTGTCGTCCACCATGAAGACCCCCCCTCGCCATCCCAGGTCGTAGAGGGCCTGGAGTTCAGCTAACAGTTGCGCTGGGGTCTTGGTGCGGGGTTTACGTCCGTAGAGGACAATGATGTCGCAGAACTCGCATTGGAAAGGACAGCCGCGGGAAAACTGCACCGACATGGAGTCGTAGGCGTTCATCTCCAGCAGGTCGTAACGGGGGATGGGGGTCTGGGTGACATCCGGCTTGACTCCCTCAGCGGTGAACCGACCCCGCGGCCGGCCGGCCGACACTGCTTCTACAAACAGGGGGAGGGTGATTTCGCCCTCATCCAGAATGAGGTACTCCACATCAGCCACTTCCATGTCTTCGGGCATGGAGGTGGGGTACGGCCCTCCCACAGCCACCGGTTTGCCGTGCCGCTTGGCCTCCTGGATTTGATCCAGCAAGTCCTGCTTTTGGACAATCATGGCGGAGCAGATCACCAGATCGGCCCAAGCCCATTCCTCGTCCGTAACGGCGCGGATATTGCGGTCAACGAGCTTAAATTCCCAATCCTGGGGGAGGATGGCGGCGACGGTGATCAGCCCCAAGGGGGGAAGCAGCACCTTGCGGTTGACCAACTCCAAAATCTTCTCGTAGGACCAGAAGGTCTTGGGGAACCGAGGGTAGACCAGGAGGACGCGCATCTCACACCGGGGTTTGTCTAGTTTTGCTGGCAGTATAACCCGGTCTTCCCCCTCCGGCCGGCCGGGCGCCGTGTTCCTCTTGTCTTTTTGGGGAGCTTGTATCCCCGTCGCCGCCATTGAAAGGCTCACTGAAAATCTGACATTGGCTAGCTTAGTAGCGAATGTCCAAAGAGACGGTCGCCTGGATGGTTTGGTCTCCCCCGATCACAGGACTACTGGCGATCCGGGCCTCGGCCATCATCATTTTGGGCATGGGACTCGGCCGGGACGCGCCGTCGATGCGGATACCGGTGATTTCTTTGGCGGCTAGTTTTAGGGCACTGAGAACCGCATTCGCCTGTATCTGGGCATCCTCCACCGCTGCGGTCAGGGCCTGGAGACGAGCTTGGTCTTGGGCGGCGTTGCTGGCCACGAAGCTGATGCTATTGACCTGGTTGGCCCCAGCTTGCACCACCGCATCAATCAGGGCACCGGCCTGCTCTGTGGGAATCTCAAACTCAATGGTGTTACGGGCGATGTAGCCGCTCACCTGCTGCCGATCGGTGTAGACCGGGTAGAGTTGAATCCCGGTGGTTTCTAGGCGCTGGGCATTGCGCGACCGCACCAGCCGCACCACCGCATCGGAACGGCGGGCTGCTTCAGTCTGGGCTTGGGCCGCGGTTTTGCCCTGGGCTTCGACCCCTAGGTTGATCTGGGCCAGGGTCGTTGGAATCTCGATCCGCCCCATCCCCGTGACCCGCAAGGTACGGCCGGCCGCCTCCTGCGCATCGGCCATGGCTGGCTCCATCATCCATATCCCCCCGATTACGACCAGACCGAGCAGCAGATTAGCCCAGCCCCGCCACGTCCTGAATCCCGTCAAACCCTTAGCCATGAACCTCAATCCTGATTGTGCAAAGCCTGGGGGTTGAGACACTGGCCGCAGCCGGCCGGTTCCGGGGTGGCCTAGGTTAAAAAGCGGCCGGCCGCCAGCACCAGGCCCACACAGGCAATGCCCCAAGCATAGGGCAGGGTTCGCCAGAGCAGGGCATTGACATCTACTCGCACCTCATTGGCCAGCCAGACATTGTGGGTGTTGGTCGGGTCACTCACCCCCTGGATCACACCGAGGGACATCAATACCCCCATCACCGCCCCCGCCGGCAGGCCGGCCGCCAGCATCACGCCGCCAATGCCGTAGCCCAAACCCCAGACGTTTAGGGGGCCGCGGTAGAGCGCCAAGGGTCCCAAGAGCGCAAACAGCACCACGTAGGCCGGCCGGGACTGGGGCACCAGTTGGGCGAGGAGCGGTTGCATTGTGGCGACCACCGGCCACACCTGATCCTCAGCCCCGGTGTACCAGTAGGCTCCTGGCCCCGTGCGGGTCGGCCCCAGAACGGCACTCAGCAACATGCCAATCCCCACCATTAAGACCACCGCCGCCATCACACTGGCGGAACCCTCCAGCATGGCCCCCGTGGCCCGGTTGATGCCGCCCCGTGTCCAGGTGGTGACCAAGCCGTAGACAAACCCCAGCCCAAAGGCGGGAATGGAGGGTATCTGGAAGACGAGGATCAAAATCAGGGGCACCAAGGGCGTCAGGTAGGCATACCACCCCAAGCCTGGCCGCTGCCGCCACTGATCCGTCGCCAGGGAGGCCACGATCCCCAGACCCGCGACCCCCGTCAGCCAGTGCAGGCCGGCCGGGGAGAGGGCAGGCAGCCAGCCAAACCCGACACTGGCCAACCCCACGCCACCCACAGCACAGACACTCCAGCCCAGCCAACCCAGGGGGCGCAGGGTTCCCGACCGCCAACTTTCGACCAGGACAAACACCACAGCCCCCAGGGCCACGGTGGCAAAGATCGTCAGGGCATACTGACTCACCACCGCCCGATCCAGTTGCAGTACGGTCTGATAAACGGCCCAGTTGCCCGGATTGAGAATCCCCCCCAGGGTGATGCCAAACAGCAGCACGCCCGCCGCCGTGGTATCCCGAATGCCCAGGGAGGCAAGGATCGGCAGGGTAATCGTGCCCACCATGATCACGGCCCCCAGGCCACCAATGCTGGTAAACAGGAGCGCCACGACGCCCAACAGGCCGAGGGCCACCAGCCAGGGGTTATCCCCCGCCAATTCCGCGCCGACGCGCACCAGGTTGCGGGCGACGCCGGTTTTGTGGAGCAACTGGCTGACCATGCCGCCCATCATGGCGATCACCATGGGTTCGGCGAGGCGCACACTGCCGTCGGCCACCACCGCCTGAGCCAGATCCATCAGGGTCAGTCGGCCGGCCGCCACTTCCACCCCGGCAATGGCCACCGCCATCAGGGGTAAGGCCAGGAGGGCTGGCAAGACCCGGCGAAACATCAGGCCGGCCGCCACCACAAAAATGCCCAGGATGGCCAGTCCACTCACACCCGAACCTCCGTCATTGCTCCCACATCCTACCCCTTGAACTGGGGGAGTCCTGCTTGCCTTCGGTGGGGTTGGGCCAGATGGACAGCGCTAGATTAGGGCGAGGAGGGCAGCAACAGGTTGTGGCATTTGTAAATGCGAACGGCCCTCATTCCAGGCTGCTGGAAAGTGGGTATGGCAAAAGCTCAGGGGTGAATTGAGCCATCGGGCATAATGGCCCCACTCAGGTCAGCCCCCCTCAGGTCAGCCCCCCTCAGGTCAGCCTCACGCAGGTTTTTGCCAGTTGCACCCTCGTTGACGATCTCCCAAACCAACTGCCACTTGGAGTCTAGTTGAGTTGATTCATCAAACTTGATCCACCTCAGGTCAGCCCAACTCAGGTCAGCCCCACTCAGGTCAGCCCCACTCAGGTTGGCTCCACCCAGATAGGCCTCACTCAGTTCAGCGAAGCTAAAATCTCGCTCTCCACGGTGATACCTCTCCTTCAACCCCTCTGCTCCCCCCACATCTCGCCAAGGAAAGGAAGGTAGTTCCCCTCCTTTAAGGTCTTTAAGCTCCTTAAGTGCCTTCCACGCCTGAACCCTAACCTCCCATTGGGTCTCTCTGTTCACCACCCCAATCAACAGATCAATCCCCTCCGCGCCATAATTTGGCAACTGCTCCACCACCCGGCTCAGCACCTGCGGGTCCTCACTCACCAACGCCCGCTTCAGTGTCTCAATCCCCCCCAACACCGGGTCACTCGATTGAACCCGCCCCCCCAACACCGGATCAAGATTCTCTGCCATACCCCAAATCCCCGCCAAACCCAAATTTACGCCCATTCTGCCCCAACCCCACCCGCCCCCACCGTATCCTGACAAACCCCCCGCCATCTGCAAAATCCCCGGCCGGCCTACAATGCCTGGGTGGGTTATCGGTTCAGCGGTTCATGTTCAGACAGTGGCTCAGCATCAGCCTGGCAACCTGGGTCAGCCTTGGCACAAACCTTCCAGCCCTCGCCCAAGCCCGACCCTACCTCCGGCCGGCCGCGTCCGAAGCCGAAGAGATGGATCGGCTCGACGACCCCGCCAACTGGATTGCCCCCCCGACTGCCCCTGAAGTCTTTAGTAGCCCCCGCCTCACTCCCGGTGAAGTGCGCGTCATGACCCAGAGCCTGGAAAACCTCCTCGGTCGTGTCACCAGTGCCGCCCTCGCCGCCCAAGCCACCACCCAGGCCCCCCCCAACCTCAACCTGCGCTACGCCACCGACCAGGCCCAGCGCGTCCTGAGTGCCCTACAGCAAGGCGAAACCCATGTCAGTCTGCGGTGGGATTGGCAGGCCGCCCAGCGCGCCCTCTGGGATGCCTACCCCCGGCCGGCCGCGGCACTGCCGGGTGAAATCCGGGCCGTGTGGCTGGATCGGGGCACCATTGTCCGGGCCCGCTCCGAGGCTGGCCTCGCCCGTATCTTTGACCAGTTGGCGGCCATGGGCTGTACCACCGTCCTCTTTGAAACCGTCAACGCCGGCTTCCCCATCTATCCCAGTCGCGTTGCTCCTGCCCAGAACCCCCAAACCCGTGGCTGGGATCCTCTCGCCGCCGCCGTCAAGCTCGCCCACGAACGGGGCATGGAACTGCACGCCTGGGTGTGGGTCTTCGCTGCCGGGAACAGTCGCCACAACCGGATTATTGGTCAGCCCGCCAATTACCCTGGGCCGGTCTTGGCCCGCTATCCCCACTGGGCCAACCTCGACAGGGCCGGCCGCAGTGTGCCCCCCCGCCAGGACAAACCCTTTCTCGATCCCGCCCATCCGGGGGTGCGCCGCTACCTGCTCAGCCTTTACGAGGAAATCGTCACCCAGTACAACGTCGATGGCCTCCACCTCGATTACATTCGCTACCCCTTCCAGAATCCAAGCGGGGGGTATAGCTACGGCTACGGCAGTGCCAGCCGCATGGCCTTTCAACAGGAAACCGGCGTCGATCCGCTCCAGTTGTCTCCGCAGGATGGCCCCCTCTGGCAGCAGTGGCTGGCCTTCCGCACCTACCAAGTGAGCAGTTTTGTGGTGGAGGTGGCCCGCCAAGTCCGCCAAGCTCGCCCCAACCTGACGATCTCAGCGGCTGTTTTTCCGATGCAGCGCCACCTGCGGCTCTACCGCATCCAGCAGGATTGGGAAGCTTGGGCCCAAGCCGGGGCCGTGGATGTGATTTTTCTGATGAGCTACGCCGCCGATACCCAGGGCCTGCAAAACCGCCTCCGGCCGGCCGTCAAGCAAGACCTGCCCGCCCTGCTGGTGCCCGGTGTTGCCCTAGAGGGGGCCAATTCCACCCAGGTGTTGGATCAGATTCAGGCCCTGCGGGACAGTGCCGCGCCGGGCTATGCCCTGTTTGCCACCTCCCAGTTGCGGCCGGCCCTGGCAGCGGTGCTCGGTCAGGGATCAGGAACCGGCGATCAAGCCGCAGTGCATCGGAATGCGCCCCAAGCGGCCCAGGCGCGGCTCCAGAGCCTCAAGCGCGAGTGGGCGGCGGTGGGACAGCCTCGCAGTGCCGAGTGGGTTGCCCAAGTCGGGGCTGCCGAACGCGCCCTGGAAACCCTGAGTCGCCAACCCAGCCCGGAGCAGGCCGAAACGGCGCGCACCCGCTTGCTCAGCCTAGAACGCAGCCTGGACACGGCCTTCCCCACCCAGTCCGCCTACCAGAAACAGGTTTGGCAGCAGCGCCTCCAAGCCCTAGGGAAGTGGGTCGCCTACAGTCAGCGGCCGGCCGCGGATCTGAGTAGCCTGCCTGCCTGGCGGCCGGCCGAGGTGGGCCAGAGCTGCCTCCCCAGGGGTACCTTTGCCTGGATGCCCGCCAGTAGCCTCATCCCCGGACTCCCACGAGATCGTCGCGACTGCGCACCGTCACTGCCCCAGAACTAGATATGCTGGATTTTCAGCAGCCGAGTCAGCGACTTCTCGCAGAATCTGCCATTGGTTAAAATGCACTGTAATTGTAAGGAGGCTGTTGATGTCTACCGTATCTGAAGTACTCAAAGAAAAGAAAACCTGGACAGATAAAGAGTTTATGTCACTGCCCCAAGATGGCCACCGTTATGAAGTTGTCAACGGGGAATTAGTCGATATGGGTAACTCGGGCGCATTGCATGGCTACATCCGCGGCTTTCTACTAGCAGCATTGGCCAGTGACGTTATGTCTAAACGGTTAGGGGTTATTTTAGATTCCAGCACTGCGTTTAAGATGAAAAATGGCAATAAACGTTCTCCTGATATTTCATTTTTCTCTAAAGAACGCCTGCGAGGGGTGGCGGAACTGCCATGTCCATCGCTTGCGCTTTGGGGAAGCCATCCAACGCACGCAGCGAGAGTGAAAT
>JACYLR010000076.1 GCA_015272465.1 Gloeomargaritaceae cyanobacterium C42_A2020_066 | reverse complement strand
GAGACCCTTGTCGGATAAGATGTAAAGTTTTGTGTCTGTTTTCAACGCTTCTGGATTCCTGCGTATAGCTTTAACCCGATGTAAAAAATCTAGCACTGCTTGTACGAGATCATCGGGAGCCTGTTCAAGTTATCATCGGGAGCCTGTTCAAGTTCCTGAATCAATTGCTGACGGTCTGTCATATGCTTGAGGTCTTTTGGCAAGCCAAAGTGTCTAACGCCAGTATATCCAAATGCTGAAATTACCCACGGATACTGGACACCAACAGATAACCTTACAGTGCTACCCCATCCCCAAGAGGGTTCAGTACCAACTTAGGAAATTAATCGCCCGTCACAGACATTGCTTCACGGAATCTTCAACAAGCGGTCACTGACACGGGTTCCGTCTAGCCCTATACGCAGGCCCAACACCCAAACATAGGCAGGACAGTCACCGGTCGCGTGGTGCCCATGAAAGCCCCCAATGTGTGGTAGCGAGGGACGTGGTACCGCTGTGGCATGATGATGTCAGATCTATGCGTTGGGACAAGCGTTTCAGACTCAGTCCAAACTGAGCAGCCGTCCATGTCAACTTATTTCAGCAATACCCAACTCAGTCGCACGCCCCCGGTCAAACGAGCCGCCTACAGTGACCGTACCGCTTGGATCATGGCGGAACTCAGCCGCTTGGTTTACGAACCCTTATCTTGCGAAGGCTCGCCCCTTTCCGTCATTGAAAGCCTTTATGAGGCGGTTCAGCGTGGTGAGCCAAAGGCACAGGTAACCCAGCGGTTGCTGAGAGCTATCCAGCAAGGCTATCTGCACGACAGTCCCATAGAAGCCGTGCTCAGTAAAGCCAATTTTGAATTGGTAAAGGTCTTTTGTGAACAGGGCACCGAAGCTATGCTCGTCAGGCTCGACGGAACCCCTGCACAAGAAGGGATGTTGATTTTAGTGTTTCGAGGCACCAAGTCCTCGATCCACGACCTGAGGGATGTACGCACCGACATCCAGGCCAACCTCATCCAGACGGGAGAAGGGGGCAGGGTACATTTGGGCTTTTGGAGCGCCTTCTTGAGGGTAAAAGAGCAACTGGAATCGGCCTTGGCGGCAGCCTACTCACAGCATCCAGGAGACGCCCTTTACATCACTGGGCACTCGTTAGGCGGAGCATTGGCCGTCATTGCCACCGGCTGCCTGGGGAGCGATAGTACGGGGGCCTGTTATACCTTCGGGGCACCCAGGGCCACAGATGATGCCTTCCTGGAACCTATCAAGACGCCCATTTACCGAGTGGTGAACGGGGCTGATGGTGTGACCCATCTTCCCCCTGGAGCCTGGTTCGATCTGGTGTTGGCACTCATTCGGTTAATCCCCATCAACGGCACCAAGTGGCTATCCGAGCAGTTGCGGAAGGCATGGGTCGGCTATGCCCATGCTGGACATCTGATGTTCCTCACCGCCGGGGAGCGGGTTGAGGTCTTAGCCTCCCCCGATATTTTGTCAAACTGTCATTGTCTGGAAACGCCTGATGGCAACTCGGTTCAAGGCATTGGTTTCAGACCACGATATGGGGGACTACTCCCAGAAGCTCCTGGTCTATGCCCGCAAAAGGAACGCTTGACAAAAAGCAAGAACCCATTAGGATATGCCAAAAACAACGGACTAGCCCTGAAACTGCTTGGCGTAGAACTGGGCATAACGTCCCCCTTGGTGGAGGAGTTCTGTATGGGAACCTGCCTCCACAATCCGTCCCCTCTCCAAGAACAAAATCCGATCCGCACGCCGCACGGTGCTGAGACGATGAGCAATAATCACCACCGTCCGATTGTGCATCGCCCGCTCTAGGGCCTCCTGCACTAGGGCTTCGGATTCCGGATCCAAGGCGGAAGTGGCCTCATCCAGAATCAGAATGCGGGGATCGCGGTAGAGGGCGCGGGCAATGGCTAACCGCTGCCGCTGGCCCCCGGAGAGGGTCACGCCCCGCTCCCCCACCCAACTGTGGTAGCCCTGGGAAAGCTGGCTAATAAAGCCGTGGGCATTGGCGATCTGGGCCACTTGCTCCATCTGTGCCAAGTCAGGTTGGGACTCTCCATAGGCAATATTTTGGGCAATCGTCCCGGAAAAGAGGTTGATGTCCTGGGGCACAAGGCCAACCTGCCGCCGCAGACTGCTGAGCGTCACTGTCCTCAGGTCAATACCGTCAATGCTGATCGCTCCCCGACAGGGATCCACAAATCGGAGCAGCAGGTTCACTAGGGTGGTTTTCCCCGCCCCCGAAGATCCCACGAGGGCAACGACTTCGCCGGGATTGATGGTGAAGTCCAAGCCTTCCAGCACCGGCCGGCCGGCGACATAGGCAAAATCGACTTGATGGTAGCTGACCTTACCCGTAATCCGAGGGAGAGGTTGAGCCTGGGGATCATTGAGTAGTACGGGAGCCAGGTGCAAGATCTCAAAAACCCGCTCCACCGAGGCTTCTGTCTGCCGCATGTCGTTGTAGTGTTCTGTCACCAAGCTGATCGGGTGGAGCAGCAGGGCAATAGCGGCCAGGAAACTAACAAAGGATTGCGGCGATAGATTGCCCTGGGCAATTTGCCAGCCCCCAACCAAGAACAGAAGCATGATACTGACAGCCTCTAGAAACCCCACCACGGGATATTGGAGGGCCTTCAACCCTTCCACACGATCCCGCACTAGGCGATTGTGGTGGGCTTCTTGGTTGAACCGGTCAATTTCGTAGGTTTGGGCATCAAAGGCTTGTACCAGGCGCATACTGCCCAGTACTTCCGTAAGTAGGGCTGAGAGGTTTGACATCTGCTGCTGACTGCGGCGAGACAGGGTCAGCAATTGGTGGCCAAACTGCCCAATCAGCCAGGCCATCAGCGGTGCCAACACCAGACTGACGAGCGTTAACTGCCAATTGAGATAGGCCATGTACAGGGGAATGGCGATCAGTTGGAGGGCGCTGGAGATAAACTGCTGCGACATCTTGTGGATGATTTCCCCGATCCGATCGATGTCCTCTGTCAGACGATAGGTCAGATCCCCCGTTTGGGCTTGCTCAAAATAGTCGAGGTTGAGGGTGTGTAGGTGGGCATAGACCGCTTGGCGCAGATCTAAGCCCACATCCAGGGAGGCCCGGATCATGAGGATAGTCTGGGCGTACTGGAAGAGACTGCGGATCAAAAATGCCCCGGTGCCCAAACCCAGGGCATAGGCCACCCCCCGGACATTGCCCTCGGCCATGGCACTGGACACGGCCCCAGCCAAGTAAGGCAGCACTAGGGTTGAACCGACATAACCGAGGATGCAGGCTCCCCCTAGGGCAAAGCGCTGCCAATGACGCTGCAGAAAGGGGATGAGGTCAACGTAGCGGGTGGCGGGCTGAGCGCGGGTCTGACTCAAAGATTGGCGATGCTTCATGAGCGGAATAGGTGTGCTCCAGTCCTGGGACTCCGACCGTGCTGCACCCTGGGGGTGGCCCTAGTCTGGCACACCCTCGCGACCCCTCGTGGTTCGGCCGGCCGTCAGGGGGGCAGATTGGCCAGTATCATGCGGGCTAAGCGCTCGGCTGCTCCAGTGCTACCCAGGCGGCGAACTCCCTGCTCACGACAGGTCTCCAAGTAGATAGGGTCATCCAAGACTTTTTTCAGGGCACCCACAGCATCTTGGAGGGTTTGGGCCGTGGCAGGGCCAGTGCCGATGGTTTGAGCATTAAGCCCCAGTAGTCGCTCCTGGGCTTCAGCGAAGGCGTAGGTAAACTGGGGGCCTTCACCGGGAATCAGGATCACGGGTTTTCCCAGGGCAACGGCTTGCTCCACCGCCAAACCTGCCATGCCAATCACCAGGGTGGTGGCCTGAATAATGTCAGCAAAGGCATCGTCATAGCAGCGAATTTCTGCAACTTGCCCATCAGGCAGAGTGCAGGAGAGCCGGCCGGCCGAGTATTGCCAGCCCATCTCCTGGGCAATAGTGGCCACCTCACGCATCAGGGCGGGAACCAGCGCGGCGCGGAACTGAACCTGCTGTCCCATCAGCGCCACCGCGGCCTGCACCAGTCCCATTTCCACCTTGAAGTTGCGGATCGCTTCGGGCAGCCGCGAGCCTGGAAACAGGGCCACCATCGGCTTACCGGGGTCAAGGGCGAGGTCTTTCTCGGTGGGGATGAGCCAATCCAGGGAGGGGATGCCACCAAACACGACCTTCTGAAAACCCTGCCGAGTCAAATCCTCTGCGGTGAAGGCATCGCGGGTAATCAGCGCCAGGCATCGCGGCGAACGCACAATCGCCCGCAGGATAAAGTCGAGACGCAACCGTCCCTCGTACAGGGCCGAGAAGGGAGAAATGAACGAGAGGAACGGCCGGCCGCTCAGGTAGGCCAGGCTCTGGCTGACCGTATCCCCCGTCGCGAACACCAAGTCAACCTGGGAGGCAATCCGCCGCACTGCCTGGAGTTGTCCCAGGGTGAGTCCTAGCAGGCCCGCCTGGATGTCCCGCACCAGCAACCAGCGGTTGACATAGGTAAACCCCCCGGAGGGCAATTCTTGCGTGGGGCCAACAATCGGCACCCCCAGTCTGCGATAGGCATGGCCCAGTCCCACCATGGGCTGAGCCCCACCATGGGCTGAGCAAGACACGCCAGGTCTGGGGCGAGGTGCTGTAGGGACCGGATCAGGAATCCTGAGTTACTATCTTCGCCGTGGCCATTGCTGATGAACAGAACTGTGCGGGGCATGGGGGAACCGACGCTGGGTGAGGGCACTATCGCCCTGTCCTATCCTCCCTGGTTTGAGGAGCAGGGGGAAGTCCACTGCACCTTGGGAGCAGGCCCGACTAGGCCAGGGTGGGGGTTAGGATGTGGGGCAAGCACGTCCAGGATAGGTATGTCTGACGATCTTCCCGTGAGTTCCCAGGGCGAGGGCTTGGCCCGGCGCATCACCTTCATCCCCCTTGTACTCTACGGCGTGGGCGACATCCTAGGGGCTGGGGTGTACGGCCTGATCGGTAAGGCGGCCGGGGAAATGGGCTATGCCGTCTGGCTGGCCTTTGCCACGAGCATGGTCGCTGCGGGCCTGACGGGCCTGTCCTATGCTTCCTTAGGATCGCGCTATCCCCGGGCTGGGGGAGCGGCCTACTACACCCTGCGGGCCTTCCGAAAGGGTTTCCTGGCCTATGGCATTGGCTTGGCAGTATTGGCTTCGGGGCTGACCTCCATGGCGACGGCAACCCGTGTGTTCGCGGGCTATCTGCATGGCCTGTTGTCCTTCGTACCCATTCCCCTCGCCCTCCTTCTATTTCTGCTGGGCCTGAGCGGGTTGGTGTTTTGGGGCATTCGCGAGTCCATGTGGGCCAACAGTCTATGTACGGTGATTGAACTGGCGGGCCTCGTGATTGTGATCGCTGTGGGCTTGCCCGCCTGGGGCCAGGTGAACTACCTACAGGGGCCGGCCAGCCTGGGGGGTAGCGGGGAGATCACTCTGCAACTCATGCTCACCGGGGCCGTGCTCACCTTCTATTCGTTTGTGGGCTTTGAAGATATGGCCAACACCGCCGAAGAGGTGCACGACGTGGAAACCACTCTGCCCCGCGCCCTACTGACGGCGATCGCCATTGCCTCGGTCATTTACATGGCGGTCAGCATCAGTGCTGTATCGGTGGTGCCCCCCGCTGCCCTGGCCCAATCCCCCCAACCCCTGGTGGAGGTGGTGACCCGCGCCCTACCTGGCTTCCCCAGCCCCGTGTTTTCCGCCATCGCCCTGTTTGCCGTGGCCAATACAGCCCTGCTCAACTACATCATGGGATCGCGCCTGATCTATGGCATGGCCCAGCAGGGTTTACTACCCGCCATCCTGGGCCGGATTCATCCCGTCCGCCGCACGCCCTATGTTTCAACCCTCACCATTTTCTTCCTGGTTACTTTTCTGGCGGCCATTGGCGATGTCTCCAGCTTGGCCCGGGCTACGAGTGTCCTGCTCCTCATCGGGTTCACGGTGGTCAACCTCAGCTTGGTCATCCTCAAACTGCGCCCCGGAGAACCGGCCGGCCGGTTGGAAGTGCCTTTGGGAATACCCTTAGCTGGGGCGGCGGTGAGTGTGGCGATGCTCACCCAAGCCAAGGCCCTGGAACTGACCCTAGCGGGGGGCGTCCTGCTGGGCATTGTCCTGCTCTACTTTCTGGTGCGGCCCCGGGCGGAAGCCCTCGATCAACTCTGAGGATTCCTGGGGATGCCAGTGCGGCCGGCCGTGCCCAAAGTACTGTAGCTGAGACGCTTCAGATTGACCCAGGGAGAGAATGCTTCCCTGCTCTAGATGTGGCAGTCGGGATTCATAGGCCGCTGGCTGAGTGGGTCAACATTAGTGGGCGTAGCTCTAGCGGTATGGCGTTATCCCAGCGAGTAGGGTGGAGGAACTCAACCAAAAGCAGGGGACTCCGGGGAATGAGAGATGCCTAGCTTATCTATAGCCGATTTAATTTGCCATGCGGCGCTATCTATAATGACGAGCTAAGATTGACGACGTGTCTATTGAGGAGTAGCCTTCCATGCCCTACAGCCTTGATTTAAGAGTGAAAGTCATTAGTTTCTTAGAGAGTGGTCACGGCATCACTGAAACTGCCAGAATAGGGCACCTCTATTTATTGAGACGAACTCGTTTCATGAGAGAATGTAATAGCTG
>JACYLR010000027.1 GCA_015272465.1 Gloeomargaritaceae cyanobacterium C42_A2020_066 | reverse complement strand
CCTCACGGGTTGCTTGGTTGCCCTCGATGGCCTGCTCCTTGTCGAGTCCCGCTATGCCCTGATTAACCTCTATCTGGTGTTTTTTGGCCTGCTGGGCCAAGTGTTGTGGCTGAAGGGCCGCCGGGCCGAGCATCCCCTGGGCTGGCAACTGTTGGGGGGCATCGCCTTGGGGGCCTCCGTGTCTGTCAAATGGAATGGCTTGGGCTACCTGGCGGGGCTGGCGCTGTACGGTCTGGCGAGGAGCCTACCCACCCCGGCCGGCCGGGAGGCGGAGGCTATCCCCTGGAGGGAGCGGTGGCGGCCCTGGGCACGTCACGGCCTCTGCTTGGGGGTGGTGCCCGCCGCAACGTACCTCCTGCTCTGGCAACCCCATCTTCGCCAGAGTCCTGGCGCGACCCTGCTCACCCTCCACCAACAAATCCTCGGTTACCACCAGAACCTGGGGGCAACGGTACATCCCTACTGCTCACCCTGGTGGAGTTGGCCCCTGATGTTGCGGCCCGTCAGCTACTTTTACGCCAAGGTGGGGCCGGCCGGCCAGGAACTGATCGGCAATGTCCAGGGCATGGGCAATCCAGTGCTCTGGGGCTTGGTGGCGGGGGCTGTTCTGCTTGGCTTGGGCTATGGGGTCTGGTGGACGCGTTCAACCACCGAGGAACGGGAACCCTGCCCTTCACCCCTCCTGTTTGGCCTCCTCAACGTGGCCGCCAATTGGCTTCCCTGGGCGCTGGCCCGTCGCTGCCTGTTTATCTACCACTACCTACCCGCCCTGATAGCGGGTTGCCTCGTACTGGCGTGGTGGTTAGACGAAGCTTGGAAAGGGCCGGCCGGCCGCCTCTTGGCTGGAATGCTCTTGGGTCTGATCGGCTTGGGCTTTTACTTTTGGTTGCCCATTTACCTGGGCTTGCCCTTGACGCCCGCCGAGTGGCAGCGGAGGTTTCCCTTCAGCGGTTGGATCTGAACCTACCGCATCCGCCGTTTGCGCCGAGCATTCTTGGCCTTGCGCTTGCGCTTCTCCTGGGGGGTTTCAAAGTACTGGCGGTGCTTCACCGTGGCCAGAATCCCCGCCTTAGAAACTTGGCGCTTGAAACGCCGCAGCGCTGACTCAATACTTTCGTTTTCGCCGAGGACAACTTGGGTCATAGGGAGGTCAATGATCCTACGCGCAACACATGGGTAAAAACACTGCGTTGCTCATCATACCCTACCTAGTCGAAAAGTGCAGTAACGAGTTGAGATAAACGCCCCAAGGCAGCCAAGGAACCCGTGATCAGGCGGCCGGCCGGCCGGGGGTTGCGGGCCATAATCCACGCCAGAGCTAGGGGCTTGAGTTGCCCCCGGTTGTCCATCGCTGCACTCAGATCCGGGAGGTCGTGGTGGCAATCGTCGCTCACCACCCGCAGCATGGCCAGTTGTGCCCCCCTGGTTTGAGCATGGTCGAGTAGGGCGTATCCTTCCATATCCACCACCTGGGCCGCGGTGGCCCGGCCCCACTGCTGTTTCACCTGGGCTGACCAGACAAGCTGGGCACTACTGAGCGCTGCTACAGGCATCAGGCCGGGACAACGCTGCTCTAGCCAGCGATTCAAGTCGGGATCACAGTCCAAGGGCGGCCGGCCGGCGGGGGGGTAGAGGCGGCACTGGTGAATCACCACCCCCTGACCCACGCCGCACTGGGGAGAAAGACTTCCACAGACTCCTAAAACAAGGGCTGTCCCCTCCAGAGGAGCGTGTGTGAGCGCTTGGGTCACCCCAGTCAAGCCCATGGGAATCGCCCGTAGCTGGATGTCCTGGCCCTGCCCTGTCCGTTGGAGGGCCTGCCGCACCGTCTGGTATTCAGCCCCCTGGGGAACTAGCAGCGTCTGGAATGGGAACACTAGCCAACGCTGGGCGTGGCGGCCGGCCGGGACTTGGGCCACAGATTGAGGACTCCCAATCCCAGGCGCGCCAGGGTCGGCAACAACTGGGGCCGCAGCAACCGGGCATCCAACTGGGCCATGCGCTGGCGATTCTGTTCCAAACAGGTGTTCAGGAAACTTGTTGCCGTCAAATCGGGGGCAAACACCAGGGCGCCACTGGCCGTAAACCCTGCCCCACTGTTACTGGCATTGCCGATGGCCCCAATCAGGTGGCGCGCCGCCCGGAAATAGCCGGCTACCGTCGCCAACCCCCGCAGGGGGGCAAACCCCAAGCCCTGCCGCATCCGTTCATAGGTAATCCAGTTAATAAAGAAGGTAATGTGGCGGGCTTCTTCGTAGAGCACCGGGTCAAACAGCGTGAACAGGGCCTCCGGGAAATAGCCTGACTGGTGGGCAATGTCGAAAAAGCCAAAGGCTAGGAATGAGTCAATGCATTCCCCGTAGCCAAAGTCCACAAAAGCGGCCCGGCTATTTTCGGGGATGTGGAGTTCAGGATTCAGATCGGCGGGCAAATCGTAGTGCCGGATCAGGCATTCGAGTAGCCGACCGTGGCGGGCCTCCTCCTCGGCTTGGAGGGTCATCGCCTCCCGAATTAGGGGGTCTTCAAGGGTATCCGCACAGGCTTTGACCATGATCCCAGCCCGCCGCTCAGTAACTAGGGCCTCCTGCCAAAAGGGGATGCTACGCAAAAAGGCCAGGGTCTTGTCGTCCAGTTGGGGCCACTCGAAGGTGGCGGGGTTGTAGGGCAGGTGCGTATCAAGGAAGTCCCGGCAAAAGAGTTCCTTGTGGACAGGACTGCCGGGGGCAATGGCAGCAGAAGCTTGCATGAGGTTAGGCCAGGAGTTGATACGTTTCTTTACGAGCAAACCACTTTCATCTGAAGATCGTCAAGGCCGGCCGGGAGCGGGCTGGGATACACAAAGTCCGGCTGTTTCAGCAGACGTTGACCCCACGACTGCGCTGGGAATGAAATCTATAGGAGATATCCATGGGTGAGCGAGTCTTTGTAACCGGAGCGGCAGGCTTTGTTGGCGCCAACCTGGTACGACTACTGTTGGCCGAGGGTTACACCGTGCGCGTGCTCGTGCGGCCGGGGCGCTCACCTATCACCCTCGCCGGTTTGCCCGTGGAGTGTGTCGAGGGTGACTTACACAGTCCAGACCTGGTGGACTTGTTGTGTGACTGTCGCTATCTGTTCCATGTGGCTGCCCACTATTCTCTGTGGCGAAGGGATCGGGAGGAACTCTACCGCAGTAACGTGGACGGCACTCGCAACATTCTGAGCGCTGCCCGGCAAGCGAGCGTAGAGCGCACGGTTTACACCAGTTCGGTGGCGGCCATCGGCGTCAAACCGGGTCAGATGGCTGACGAAATGTACCAAAGCCCCCCGGAAATGCTGGTGGGCGATTACAAAAAGTCCAAGTATTGGGCGGAACAGGTGGCCCACGAGGCGGTGGCGGCCGGCCAGGACGTGGTGATCGTCAACCCCACAACTCCGATTGGAGCCTGGGATGCCAAGCCCACCCCCACTGGGGATATCATTCTGCGTTTTCTTCAGGGACGCATGCCCGCCTATGTCGATACGGGCCTCAATTTCGTCCATGTCCAGGATGTGGCTTGGGGGCACCTCCTCGCCCTCCGCCACGGAAAGACTGGCGAGCGCTATATCCTGGGACACCAAAACATGACGCTCAAGGACTTTCTTGAGCAGCTCGCAGCACTAGTCGGCCGGCCGGCCCCCCGGTTCGCCTTACCCGTCTGGTTGCCCCTAACCGTGGCGTGGATCGATGAGCAGGTCTTGGGAACCCTGGGGAAAACACCCAGCGTACCGGTCGATGGGGTGCGAATGGCCCAGCAACAGATGTACTACAACACTGACCGGGCCGTGCGGGATCTGGGGTTACCCCAAACGCCAATCTCAGAAGCGATCCTGGCGGCGGTTCATTGGTTTCAGACCTACACCCTAGGGGTCTAACCAAGCCAGGCTCCGGCCAATCAGGAGTTCTGTCACCTGGGCGTGGTGGGTGTTTTTCATAGGTACACAGGCCATATCGAAGCCCTGGGCTTGTGCTAAGGCGCATACCCCCACCGCGTAGTCGTAGGTCATCAAAAAGTCGCCCTGCACCTGGGCCGTCACCGCAAATAGACGCTCGTGGTCGAGGTCGTGGTAGCGATAAAGACGCCGGCCGGCCCGCTTCCCGGCTGCGGTGTAGGGAGGGTCGATAAAAAACAGCGTGTTTCTGGCCTGAGCGTATTGCTCAATGACGGTCATGCCATCCCCACAGACCACGGTCAAGCGGTCACGGATTTCGCCAATGGCTTGGAGCCGCCGGGCCAGGGTCTGCGGGTACCAGCGGGACAGCAAGCCACGGCCCTGTTCTCCCGACTTGATTAGACTGGCTCCGGGTGCCAGGATACCTCCATGAAACATCCGGTTCTTCAGAATCGTTTTGAAGGCTCGGTCAAGGACTGTGCGAGGTTCTGAAGCCAGTTCTGCCAGCACGGCCTCACGGGTCACCGTAAATTCGAGAATTCGCTCGCTCAGGGCTTTGTGCTCTGGGCTGGTGGCGACGGCCCAGACTGCGTGGACATCCGGGTCTAATTCCACCAGAACGGCCTGATCAACATATCCCTCGAAAACCGCTGTCAGGGAGACGATGCCCCCCCCGACAAAGGGTTCTACCAAAAGCTGGGGCAGTGGGGATTGAGCGGCCATCCACTGGCGAATCCGCGGCACCAGCCACGTCTTGCCGCCAGGATAGCGGAAGGGGCTGCGCTGGGATACTGAAGCCACGTTAACCACAGCCTCAACGGGCTGCCGCCGATCCGGGACAGGGATCAACCCTGGGGCGTGATCCGAAGCCATGCGCGCCCCTACTCCTGAAAACCTTTGGGAAAGAAATGCTGGCGGAGGACATCCAATCTGGAACAGTCCCAATAATCCACGTGGCGGTCAATCCGGCCGGCCGGGTTGAGGTGTAGCTCACTCCATCCCGAAATCCTGATCCGGGGCTGCCAGGGTAGGGGCGCTTGCCAACTCAACGTCCAGCGACTGGTAATCTGCTCATCCTGCCGCGCCAAGCTATGGAGATCGAGACGAATATCTCGAAACCAAGTGGTCATGAACCCAATCATGGCCCGGTACCGATCCAGACCCTGAAATCGATTCATGGGATCCTCAAAGCGGACATCCTCTGCATACAGGTGATAGCTCGGTGCGTCAGGAAAGCGAGCATAGTCGGCGCGCAGGGCGTCCAGAATATCCATGGGGTGGCGGCTGGGTTGGAGAGAAGGGTTATCTTGATAAACAGGGTAGAGTAAACATCAACATCACCCCCCGGCATCGTCCTTCCCGCTTTCAGTCGCACCCTGTCGCCCCCGTCCTGGAAATCTGGAGGTCCCATGGCAGAGCAGCCCGGCATTCCCCCCATTCCTCCGCCACCCCGGTTTACGCCTCCCCCTGCCCAGGCTGACCTGCCGACTGGCTTTTCCGTGCCGCCCCCCCCTCGGCCAGGCATGATGACTGTGCCGCCCCCACCCCGGCCGGCCCCTCGTCCACCCATCCCGCCTGCCCCGGCCAAGAGTACAGCGGCCGCTGCCAAGCGCCCCCGCAATGTGCCCACCATGGAAGAACTCGTCTTCCGAGCTGACGCGGAAGGAGCTTCTGACATCCACATCGGGGTGGGCGAAATCCCCCGCTTCCGTAAGCGTGGCCTCATGGAAATCCTGGAAGACCTGCCTGTTACCGACCAAGCCACCTATGATGCCTGGGTTCATGAGTTGGTCAGTCCAGAACAGGTTGAGCAGTTTCATAAAACAATGGAATTTGACGGGGCCACCACCTTCCAAGACAAGATCCGGGTGCGGATCAACCTATTCATTTCCCTACGGGGGCCTGGACTGGTGCTACGGCTGATCCCCCTGAAGATTCTGACCATCGAACAACTGAACCTGCCCAGCATTCTGCGGGATCTCTGCCACTACCACAAAGGGTTGATCCTGGTGACCGGCCCGACTGGCTCTGGGAAGTCCACGACTCTGGCGGCGATGGTGGACTACATCAACAGCACCATGCCCAAGCACCTCATTTCCATCGAGGATCCCGTTGAATTTGTGCACCAAAGCCGTAAGGCCATGATCCGGCAGCGGGAAGTGGGCATCCACACTTTGAAGTTTGACAATGCCCTCAAAGCTTCTCTACGGGAAGACCCTGACATTATCCTGATTGGGGAAATGCGGGATCGGGAAACGGTGAATACAGCGATCAAAGCCGCTCAAACAGGTCACTTAGTGTTCGGTACACTCCACACCAACAGCGCCGTCAAGACCATTGACCGGATTCTCAACCTCTACGAGCCTTCGGAACAACCCCCGATGCGTGTGCAGATAGCCGAGTCATTGGTGGCTTGCATTTCCCAGTCTTTGGTACGGACCACGGATGGTAAGCGAGCAGCGATCCACGAGATTCTGATCAATACTGATGCGGTGCGCGACTACATTCGTCGAGATGATGTCGAGGAAATCGAGGCACTGATTCCCCGATGCAGCATGGACGGGATGTGTAATATGAACCAGTGCCTGTTCAAACTGTACGAAGAAGGCCGGATCACAGAGGAAACTGCCCTGGAAGCGGCACCCAAACCCAATGAAATGGCCCAGATGCTACGCGGTAGGGTCTAGCCTACCCAACCCAGGTCACGCCCCAGGGGGTGTGCCGAATCGGATACCTCGGTCACTAGGGAAGCATAGCAACCCTCTACTTTCTGCTATGCCCGATCGGCGTCAATCAAGTGAACAAGTCACTGGATACTCCATGCCAGTCCTTTTTAAGGATCTTAAGGATTTAAGGGGATTATAGGGCGGTATACCTAAGGGCACCTCTATTTATGCCTTGCGTGAGCTTATCGTGATACAGAATAAG
>JACYLR010000029.1 GCA_015272465.1 Gloeomargaritaceae cyanobacterium C42_A2020_066 | reverse complement strand
TTTTGATCTTGTTGAGCTTCTCAGTGATGTGGATTGGCAAGCGAATCGTGCGGGCCTGCTGGGCAATGGCGCGGGTAATCGCCTGGCGAATCCACCAATAGGCGTAGGTGGAAAACTTGTAGCCCCGGGTGGGATCAAACTTCTCCACCCCCCGCTCTAGACCCAGGGTGCCCTCTTGGATCAAGTCGAGAAGTTCCAGGTTACGTTTCTGGTACTTCTTGGCAATCGACACCACTAAGCGCAGGTTGGCCTCGATCATCTTTTGCTTGGCCCGCTGGCCGCGCCGCAATTCCTTCTGGAGTTCTGGCTCCGGCCGGCCGGCTCGGGTTGCCCATTCCGCCAACGACGGCGACCGGCCTAAGTCCTGAGTGAGGGCCTCACGCCACTCCAACAGTTGCATCATCCGCTGCACATGGCGGCCCAACTCGATTTCCTGGTCGTGGCTGAGTAGGGGTACCCGACCAATCTCCTGGAGATAGGCCCGCACCATGTCGGCATTCAGAACTGTCCGGCGCGCTTGCCCCGCTTCGTCCTGAAAGTCCCGCAATCCGTCGGCCTGTAGTGCTTCCCTTTCCATCATGTCCACCGCGTACGATATAGTCTGGGTGAGTGGGCTAGATGACCTGGATACCATTCAGCCCCGGCTCTGAACTGACCTTCCATGCTCTATCCCCATAGTCCCCACAGGCTTGGTGCTTTTCCAGCAACCATGGGGATGACTTAACCTTTGCTGGGATGTGCCTCTGAACTGCAAACCTGACTCCCATTCCAGGCGTGGACTATTCACTTCCCTAATCCGATCCTAGGTCAACTATAACTTTATGTAAAGCATGACACAGAGGTTGTTAAGGGAGTGGTAGAGGATGCCCCTCTAAAAGTAAAAGTCGTTAGAGCGGATGCTCAGGTTCCCACTATAACCTAGAAACCCCGGTCTCAGAAGCCGAGGTCACTCTTGGCCACTGCCGCTAGGGGCAGTAGATCGCTGGAGGGGAGGGCTGTCCAGTCCCTGGCTCCTACGGCCTGGTAGAACGTGGCATCGTAGGCGCGGGTTTGTACAACCACGGGCATGGGCACCGCGTGGCCGAATACAAGCGCCTGCTGTTTGGAGTCTAGTTTGGCCAGGACAGAACGCAGTCCCTGCCCCCCCGCAACGCCGGTAAACACGGCTTCAATATCCCGGTCGTCGTTGAGTAGGGCCGTGATGCGGGTGCCCACCTGGGACATAACCTCTGGGTCAATGCCCGATGGCCTCTGATCCACGACTAGCAGGGTGACAAAGTACTTGCGCATTTCTCGGGCAATGGTGCCAAAGATGGTCTGCCGGGCGGCCTGGGGACTGAGGAAGCGGTGGGCCTCTTCAATGGTGATGATCAGGGGTTGGGGCCGGTCACTGGCATTTTTGGTCTGGAGGAAGTGCTCGGCTTTGCGGACGTACTCCCGGTGAATGCGGCGGGTGATGATGTTGGTGGCCAGCATATAGGCCAATAGGCTGGACTGGGAGCCGAACTCAATCACCACATGTTTGCCCTGAGCCAGGTGGCTGAGAATCTGGGTGATATAGTTGTGAGCCGATTTGGTGGTGATGTACTTCAGGTTTTCGAGGCGCTCTAGTTTGCGTTGCAGGGCCATGATCGACGCAGCGTTGCCCCGCTGGGTCTCGCAAAAGTCCTTGATGTCCTCGTTGGTCATCTGCAACAGGTGAGCAATCCAGTTGGCCCCAAACTCGTTGCGGAGGATGATCGCATTCTCGAGGCTGGCCTCGGAGAGGTTGAGTTCTTCCCTGACCAGCATCAGGTCTTCCACCTCAATTTGGTCGAGGCTGATCCACAGTTCCTGGGCATCGCGCACCCCCCGCCGTCGGGTGGAGTCGGGGTCGAGGGTGTAGATTCGCACCCGGTCGGGGAAGAGTTGGCGCAGGCCCTTGACCATCGTGACGGTTTTACCTTCCCGCAGTGCTTCCCAGCCGTACTCGGAGTGCATGTCGAAGATCAGGTTGACCGCCGCCCCCCGACTCATCACCCCGGCGAGCAGTAAACGGGTGAGGAAGGATTTGCCGGTGCCAGATTTACCGAAGATGCCGTTGCTGCGCTCCACCAGCCGGTCTAAATTCAGACAAATGGGCACGTCCATATCCAGCGGCCGGCCGATGGCAAAGTTGCGGCGGTGGGGGTCGTCTTCCCAGCCGAAAACCGCTCGAAAATCCCGCTCATTGGCTTCGTAAACTTGACTGAAATGACTGGGAACTGTTTTCACGGGCAGCAATTCCAGGGGCGCGTCGTCGGAGTAGGCTTCCATGAGATCTGTGCCTGCGGCCGGCCTCATCAGCATCAACATGGGGGTCAGGCTGAGGGTCGTGAAGGTGCCGCTGCCAGCTAGGATTTGGGTAAGAAAACGGTTGCTGGGGTCGGGGGGATTGGCTTGGATGCGGGGGCTGGCAGTGCCTAAAACCACATCAGTGAGCATACAAAAATAGCGCGCCCGCTGCCCTTGAACAACTAGGAACTTACCGGCGCGTAGGTCTTCCACGGAAACATCGGCATGGAGCCTCACCTCAAGTCCCTGACTCAGGGAACCTTGGATGACAGACCCTAGTGGATGGACGGGAACCATAGATTTACCTCACACCATGCCCATGATCTGCCCGTATCTTACTCATTGGCAGTGGTGTTTTGTCCAGAGAATTGTGTCACTGAAACTCTGGTTTAATGACATCGTTTGAGGCCCGGGTCTATGGGCTAATTAGGGTTCTCCCTCCAGAGACCCTGTAAGACTCTGGCAGAGCTGGGCAAAAGCCTGGGCGGGATCTGGAGCTTGGAGGATCGGCCGGCCGATCACCAGGTAGTCGGCACCGGCTGCCACCGCGGCCTGGGGGGTTACGGTGCGCTGTTGGTCGTCACCTGGCGTTCGCTGGGGGCGAATTCCTGGACAGACGTAGGTCAGGTCACTGCCGAGGGTCAGGCGCAACTGCTGCACCTCCTGGGCAGAACAGACCAAGCCCCCCAGACCACAGTCCCGCGCCAGCCGCCCCAAGTGCAGCGCGTAGTCGGCCGGTGTTCGGGCAACCTGGAGATCCTGCTGTAGGTCTTGGGCGGTCAGGCTGGTGAGGACGGTAATGCCCAAGAGTGTGGGGGGATGCAACCCGGCTTGGGCAGCACTGGCCTGGCACGCCTCAACGGCCGCACTGAGGGCCGGCCGGCCGGCCGTGGCGTGGAGGGTCAACCAATCAACCCCGTAGCGGGCGGCGACTCGGCAGGCCCCGGCGACGGTATTGGGGATGTCGTGGAGTTTGAGATCCAGAAACACCTGTTTGCCCCGTTCCTTAAGGGCAGTCAGGATGGCCGGGCCGTTGGCGATGAACAGTTCTAGGCCCACTTTCCAGGCCACAGCTTGGGGAATCTCATCCAACCAGGTGAGGGCTTCTGTGACTTGAGGCGTGTCGAGGGCGAGGATAATCCGGCCGGCCGGCGGGTGGGGAAGATGGGACATGACACAACCTACATCGGGGAGACAGTCAAGAGGCTCTGCACCAGGGTACGAAAGTGATCGCCGCGGGCCTCAAAGTTGGGGTACTGATCGAAGCTGGCACAGGCGGGCGAGAGGAGCACCGTAGGAACCCCCATCTGTTGTGCCAGGGTCGCGGCTTCAGGTACAGCTTCCGTCAGACTGGGGCAAACCACAATTGAGGTATAGCCCACCTCCGCGAACCGCGCCTGAAATCGGCCGGCCGCGGCACCAAACAACACCACTGCGGCGGCCCGCGCCTGAAGGGTGGCCAGCCAGCCCAGGTCATCCCCCTCCTTGGCCTTGCCCCCTGCCAGCAACACCACCGGAGCAGGTACCGCCGCCAGCCCCACTTGGGCCGCGTCGTAGTTGGTGGCTTTGCTGTCATTGATAAATTGGATGCCTTGCCAGGTTCCTACGGGTTCAAGGCGATGGGGTACCCCTGGAAACTGGGTCATGGCCGACTGGATGGCTGCTAGGGGTAGGCCGGCTGCTCGCGCGGTTGCCACCGCTAGGAGTAGATTCTGATGGTTGTGATTGCCCACCATGGGGAACTGGTCGATCGCCAAAATTGGCTCCTCCTGGGCCACCACCCAGCCGTCCTCGATATAGACCCCTTGGGCGGGATTGGCAGGCAGGGCCGGCCGGCCGCGGGTACTTGTCCACCAAGCGTCGGGCCAGAGGTCAGGCAACCGCTGCCGCAGTACGGGATCATCCCCATTCAAAATCCGAATCTGGGCTTGGGCCAGCAGGTGGGCTTTGATCTGCCAGTAGCGCTCCAGGGTGTAGTGGCGATCCAGGTGGTCGGGGGTAAAGGTGGTCCAGACGCCAATGCGCGGCGCCAGGCCGGGGGAGGACTCGATCTGAAAACTGCTGATCTCGGCCACCACCCAGTCGAGGGGTTCCCCCACCAGGTCACACCCCGGCCGGCCGATGTTGCCGCAGGGGGGAGCTTTGCGGCCGGCCGACTGGAAAATGGCCGCAATCAGGCTGGTGGTGGTGGTTTTGCCATTGGTGCCCGTAATCCCGACCCAGGGCAGGGGCTGGAGATGCCGCCAGGCCAGTTCCATTTCCCCAATCGTGTCGAGACCCAAGGCCCGCGCCTGCACCAGGGCCGGCCGATCCCAGGGAATGCCAGGGCTGACGACCACGAGGTCGGGATAGGGGTCGGGCAAGACCAGGGGATCTTGACCGAGGGTCACGCCTATTCCTAAGGCTGCCAGTTCCTGGCCCTGGTGCCGCAACCCAGGATTGTCCTGCCGATCCGCAACCTGCACCTGCCAGCCCAGACGATGCAGCAGCCGGCCGGCCGCCATCCCCGATTTCCCCAACCCCACTACCCATGCTCGCTGTGCTGTACCCATGCCCTAATCCTTGACAATGGCCCGAAAGTCCGCCAGTACCCGCGCCTGGTTACGCAACAGGCCCAACAGATTGAGCCGGTTTTGGCGAATGGCCGGATCAGGATCCATCACCAGCACACTTTCTGGCCCATCAAAAAACCGGTTGAGCACCGGAGCAACGGCCTGTAATCCCGCCACGAGATCGGTGTAGTTGGCGTAGCTTGCCTCTTTTTTGGCCTGGAGGGCCACCGTCCCTAGGTGCTCGATCACCTGGAACAGTTCCTGCTCGACGGGCCGAGTCAGGTGGGCCGGATCAACGTGGGTCTCCGGTGTGAGGGGGCCGAGGGGCAGATCCCCCTGGCTGGCGAGGCGGGCTGCCCGATTGACCACAGCATAGATCGAAGCCAAGGTGCCCTCATTGCGTAGACTTTGCAGGAAGTGTGCACGGTCGCGAAGGTCGCGGGGCTGGGCCAAGGCACGATCCAGGAGTTCTGCGTCTTCGGTCACCAGTACGGCATTCACGAGGTCGTAGTCGATGCCTCGATCTTCCTGAAGCAGGGTTCTGGCCCGCTGTGCGAGGAACTCCCGCAGTTGATCAAGGACGCCCGCGGTGCTCACGCTGGATTGCTGCTGTTGCAACACCCCCAGGGCTTTTTCGAGAGCTAAGTTTAGATCGATAGCGTTAGAGAAAAAACAGTCCTCTGACCAGAGAATCTGCCAGAGGGCGTTCCCGGCCCGCCGCAGGGCGAAGGGGTCGGAGGAACCAGTGGGCAGCAACCCCAAACTGAAAATCCCGGCCAGGGTATCGAGCCGATCCGCCAAGGCCACCAGTTGACCGGCGGGTGTTGTGGGCAGGGCGTCCCCAGCAAAGCGGGGCAAGTAATGCTCGGCAATGGCTGTGGCCACCTCCGGGCCTTCCCCACTGGTGATGGCATAGAAGCGGCCCATGGTGCCCTGGAGTTCGGGGAATTCACCGACCATCTGGGTGACCAAGTCAGCCTTACAAAGGTGAGCAGCCCGCCGGGTAAAGGCTTTGATCCTCCCCTTGAGACCCACCTGTTTGGTCAGCCAGAAAACAAGGGCTTCAATGCGCTCCACCTTTTCTAGGATCGTGCCTAGTTTTTCCTGGAAGGTCACCTGGGCAAGGCGAGGTACGTAGTCCGCCAGAGAAATTTGCCAATCGGTGCGGAGAAAGTAGGCGGCATCCGCCAGTCGGGCGCGCAACACCCGGGCATTGCCCGCGGCAATCAGGTCTGCTTTGTCGGGATCGCCGTTACTGATGGTTAAAAAGCGCGCCTGTAACTGCCCCTGGGCATCCCGCAGGGGGAAGTAGCGCTGGTGAGTGATCATCACCGTGGTCACCACCTGGTCAGGGAGTTCCAGGTACTCTGGCTCGAAGCTGCCCACCACAGGAGTTGGCCACTCCACCAAGTCGGTGACCTCCTCCAGCAAGTCCGGGGGTATCTCAGCCCGGCCGGCCGGGGTGGTTTCTAGGGCTTGCCGGATCACCTGTTGCCGTTCCTGGCGATCCACCAAGACACAAGCCTGGCGCAGGGTGTCTACGTAGGCCGCGGCGTGGGGAATCTCAATGGGTTGGGGATGTAGCACCCGATGACCGGCACTGGTGCGGCCGGCCGTCAGGCGTTCCGGGCCATTCACTAGTTCCACTGGCAGAATCTGATCCTCCCAGAGGGCCACCAGACCGCGTACCGGCCGTGCAAACCGCAGTGGCCCCTCCCCCCAGGCCATAAACCGAGGGCCTTCGAGGGCTGTAATCCAAGTCTGGATCTGAGCCTGAAGCACTGCCGCGGTCGGCCGGCCGGCCTGGGTCTTCACCGCAAATACGCAGGGGCCTTTGGGTGTCTCGCGAATCTCCAGGGTTTCCACCGGAACCCCCTGGCTGCGGGCAAACCCCAGGGCAGCGGGGGTGGGCTGATCTCCCTTGAAAGCCACACTGACGGCCGGCCCCTTGGCCTCCACCACCTGATCCGGTTGGTGGGCGGGCAGGTCGGAAATCACCAGGGCCAGCCGCCGGGGCGTCCCCAACACCTGCACTTTGGCCTCCAGGTGTAGTTCGGCCAACTGGGCCGGGAGGAGGGCCTGCCACTGAACCAAGGCCGCCCGGAAAAAACGGGCCGGGAGTTC
>JACYLR010000239.1 GCA_015272465.1 Gloeomargaritaceae cyanobacterium C42_A2020_066 | reverse complement strand
AAACGGGTGCGGCCGCCGCGACTGACCTGGGGGAGGGGATAGTGATAGCCAAACAGGGAGGGGGGGATCAACGGCACCAGTTGGCCTTGCCAGCGGTAGTAGGGTCGGCCCTGGATTTGCTCCAGTTGACCAGGCCGGGGGGCAACAATGGCCGCCAGGGAATCCACCGCCGTGGCCAGTAACCGACCGCCCAGGTCAAACACCAGCAGTTTGGCAATGGTCAGCGTGAGGGGGAGCCGCAGGGTAAATATGGTGCCCACGCCCACCTCAGAACTGACCTGGATCGATCCCTTGAGAGCCTGAACCTGGAGCCGCACCGTGTCGAGGCCCACCCCCCGTCCCGACAGGTCACTCACCTGGTCGGCGGTGGAAAAGCCGGGGGTAAAGAGGGCGCCATAAAGCTGATCACGGCTGAGGCCGGCCGCTTGGGCTTCACTGACAAGGCCCTGGGCTACGAGCTTGCGCCGCACCCGTTCGGGATCAATGCCCCGGCCATCGTCGCGGATTTCCAGGTAGGTTTGGTTGCCTCGGTGGTAGGCCCGCAGGTCAATCACCCCTTCAGCCGGTTTTCCCTGGGCGCGGCGTTCATGAGGGGCTTCCATGCCGTGGTCAAAGGCATTGCGGACGAGATGCACCAGGGGGTCGTAGAGCTTGTCTAGGACAGCCTTGTCCACTAGAGTGGCGGCCCCGCTCACATGGACGCGCACCTGTTTGCCCTTCTGGGCGCAGAGGTCGCGCACCAACCGGGGGAAGCGGTTGAGGATATCCCCCACCGGTAGCATTCGCATCCACAGGAGGTCGTCGCGAATTTGCTTGAGGGTCTGCTGCTTGCGGCGTAGGTTCTCCTGGCTCTGCTGGTTAATCAGGGCCACGTCGCGGGCGGTTTCCGCCAGTTGCGCCATTTCCTCGGTGACGGTCTGGGCCAGGGTGTAGACCTGACCATAGGAATCCATTTGCAGGGGGTCAAAACCCTCGGTGAGCGGCCGGCCGGCCGGAGACCACACCAGGGTGGGTTGAACCGTGAGGTGACTGGTGGCTTCCTGGAGCGTGCGGGTGAGGCTCTCAAATCGCTGGCAGCGCTGCAACAGCGTCTGAATCAGATGACTGACCTGCTGCTGTTGGAGGAGGGCGCCGTTTTCCTGGATCACCAGTTCGCCAATCAGGTTGTTGAGCCGGGTGACCCGTTGGACATCCACCCTCAGATTGGCAACCGGCTGCGGCGGCGGCTCGGCCCGCCCAGCTTCCCGGGTCACCCCAGACGGCGTTAGGGGAGTGGGTTCAGCGGACAGGGCAGGAGGTTCCGGCCGGCCGGCCGCTTCAGGGATGCCAGGGGAGCCGGTCAGGGCATCCACCACCCCTTGGAGTTGGGTCAGTATCCGGCCCGCAACGGTGGCCGTGGTCTCGTCAGGGGTTTGGAGGGCGGTCAGTCCCGCCTGAGCAACCGCCACAACCTCCGACAGGTTGAGCATTTCCCCCAACCCCACCAGGACTTCCAGTTGGCCGGTGAAGCGCGTGGCCAGGTCGGGGATGTCCTCAGCCAGCCAGTCCGCCAAGCGAACCACGGCTGGCTGCACCTCCTGGGTTATCAGCGTGGCGACCATATCCACACCGAGATCGGCGGTGCCGGGGACAAAAGGTTCGGTATCCTCCTCTGCCGCCGCGGGCAACTGGGCTTCCAGGGTCAAAAAGATCGCTTCAGCCTCGCCCAGCACCGCATCCGGGTCGAGGGGCTGGTGGGCTAGGGCCTGTTCTAGAGGGCCACGCAACCGGTCGTAGGCGCGCAGCAGAGCCTCTTCTAGGGACACATCAATCGGGTCTTGGCAGGTGTAGAGCCGTTGCAGAGCACTTTCCAGCCGGTGGGCAATCACCTGGATCACCGGCAATCCAACCGTAGCAGCTCCCCCCTTGAGCGAGTGGGCGGCCCGCATCAGGGTGTGAATCTGGGGCAAGCTGGCATCTGCCCGCAGGTTCAGCAGGCCGGCTTCTAGCTCACCGAGGAGGTCGTGGGCCTCTTGGGCAAAGAAGGTGAGGGCCTCCTCGTCTAGGCCCGCTTCTGGTAGGGGAGGCAGGGTCGGCCCTGTCCACAGGGATGGGGATTCCAGGGAACTAGGGACGTCTTGAGTTGCCTTTAGATCAGCATCAGGGGGGGTGATTTCAGGGGTTCCCAGAGCCTCGAAGGCTGCTAGGAGCGGCAGGTCATCTCCCCCGCCATTGCCCAAGCCCGCCTCATCCCAGGGTGAGTAGTGGCCGGCCGCCCCTAGGGGATCGGCAGGGACTGGGGCACCGAGAAAGCCCATCAGTCCACCAAACACCTGATCCAGGCTGGGCGTCGAGGGGGGGGGCGATTCCAGGGGCGGGGCGTCCTCGGCCGGCCGGTGTTCGGCTAGGGTCGCTTCCGCATCGGCATCGGAGATCGGCCAAGGGGTTGAGGAAGGCCCGTCGGAGCCTGGGGATGGGATTAGAGTGCCAAAGACCTGATCCAGGCTGAGGCCAGCCGGGGGGGAAGGTTCTAGGCTGAGGGCAGCGGTGTCCTCCCCTGGGGGAGCCTCAGGCTCCAGATCATCGGTGGGGAGGCTACCCCAGACAAACTCCGGTGAAGCCACTTCCGGACTGGAGTGCTCAGTTTTCGGGGTTCCCCCCCACACGCTCTCGACTGTCCACAGGGTCGATGGTTTTGCGGGGGGAACGGGTTCACTATCCCCTAGCCGGGGTTCTGCTTCAGTTGTGGCATGAGCCTCCCCAGCTTCCCTGGAATGATCCTCTTCACGCCTAGGCTGAGCCAAGGCCAACAGTTCAGCACTAGGGCAACCTCCTTGCGTGCGATCCCCTGCCAGGACGACAACCCGGGCCGCGTGCAGGTCGGCGAGAGCCAGTCGGCCGGCCGTCTCGGCCTGGGTGGGGGCATGGAGTACCGCCTGTTGTAAGGCTTGGGCAATCCCCAGGAATCCTGGCAGATTGAGCATTTCCCCCAAACCCACCAACATATCGGCCACAGCCCGCAATTCCCCGGCCAAGGGCTGCTGATCCGGGTGTGCCAGTGCGGCCGCCATCCGGGCCAATAAGGGCGGCACGTCCTGCTCAAACAGCGTCGCCACCATATCCACCCCCAGGTCGGCGGCATTGGGCATCACGGCGCCCTGGTTCGACCCCAATCGCGCCCCCAGCGCCTGAAAAATGGGTTTGGCCCGGGTGAGGTAGGGCCGTAACTCCGCGGTCTCTCCGGCTAACAGGGCATTCAGGGGTTCGCGCAGGCAGTCAAACCCTTGCCAGAGCAGGGCCGTCAGTGCCCCATCCGGCCGGCCGTCGTAATGGTACAGTCCCTGGAACACATCCTCCAGGCAGTGGGCCAGGGTGGCGAGGCCCGTCAACCCCACCGTACTAGCGCCTCCCTTGAGAGAGTGGGCAGCCCGGATCAGCCGATAGGCCGTAGCCTGAGAGAGACCGGCCGGCACCTCCGCCAGCCCCTGTTCCATCAGCGTCAGCCACTCCGGGGCCTCCCGCAGAAAGAACCCCAGCGCTTCGTCCCGCAACCCATCAGGGATAGTCACCACGGCCGGCCGCTCCACGACGTACAGATCAAACCGATCACGCAAATCCAGGCGACGTCCCAATCACAGCAGGGTCAGCCCCCTACTGCACCCGGAACTGGGCAGCACTTTCCTGGAGCTTTTGGGCGACCCCCAGCAGCATCGAGAAGGAGTCTGCCACCGCCACCGACTGGCGAGACGTGTCCTGGGCCAGTCCAGCCACCTCCTGCATCGTTTGGCCAACCAACCCTGAGGTTTGGGCCTGGCCGGCCGCCGCCTGAGCGATTTCCGCCACCAAGGCACTGATCTGACTACTGGCCGCCGCCACTTGGCTTAGCTTGGCACGGGTTTCCGCCACCAACTGGGTTCCCAGAACCACCTGCTCAGTACCCGCCTCCATGGCAGCCACCACCTCCTGGGTTTCCGACTGGATTTCCTGCACCAGTTGCTCAATGTCCGCCGTCGCTGCGGCCGATTGTTGGGCCAGGGAACGCACCTCCTCCGCCACCACCGCAAACCCGCGGCCTTCCTCCCCGGCCCGGGCAGCCTCAATCGCCGCATTCAGGGCCAGTAGGTTGGTCTGGGCAGCGAAGTTCCCGATCAGATTCACCACCTTCGAGATTTTCTGGGAGGCTTCACCCAAGCGCTTCACCTTCTTCGCCGTTTCCGCCACAGTCTCTCGAATGCCGGAGATGCCCGCCACGGTGCGATCCATGGCTTCATCCCCCTCCCGAACCGTCTGGTTGGCTTGCTGCACCTGGATTTCGGCGCCGTGGGCGTTGGTAGCCACCCCCTGAATCGACTGAACAAGGGCTTGAATCTGATCCAACGCCGCATCGAGGGCCGCAGCTTGTCGAGAAGCCTCCGAAGAAAGCCCCTGCACCGGGCCCGCACTGCGCTGTACCGTCTCGGTCACCGCCTGGGCTGCCCCCTGTACTTGGCGGACGATCTGCTCCAGGCTCTCAATAATCGCATTGAAGAAGTCGGCGACCGTGCCAATTTCCCCAGAGGTTACCCTGGCCCGCACCGTTAAGTCGCCCTGGAAAGCCCCTTCAATGTCCCGCAGAAACTCCGCCAACTGGCGTTGTAGGGCTTCCTTCTGTTGCCGTTGTTCTTCTGAAACCCCCTCAGCTAAGCGGCGGGCCTGCTCCACTTCCTCCAAGAGGATGGCCTGATCCAGGGCAAACCCCACCTGGGTAGCGACTTGACGGATGAAGTCAATATCCCCGTCTGACCAGGGACGCGGCCCGGAGCATTGGTGGGCAATCAACAGACCCAGGAGTTGGGTACCCACCACAATCGGGGCCACTAGATTAGCCCGCACGCGAAAGGGTTCTAGTTGTCGCAGGTGGCAATCCGTGAGGCCCGCGTTGCGGATGTCCGGGGTGGCCTGCACCCGGCCCCGACGATACTGTTCCACATAGTTTTCGGCGAAGCATGGATCGGCAATCTGGGCACCCAGCGCCTTGGGATAGCCCGCGGTCACCGACTCGGCCACAATCGTGCCTTGCCACTGCTCATCAAACAGGTAGACTACACACCGATCCGATTGGAGCGCCTCCCGGACTTCCTGGACTGTGGTGTCATAGATGGCAGCACGGGAAAGGGTCTGGCGGATCCGGGAGGTCAGTTCATTGAGGAGGCGAGCCTGTTGGGCAGCCGTTTCCTGTTGGCGACGGAGGTTTTCCTGGTTCTCCAGCAGTACAGCCTGATCTAGGGCAAACCCAGCCTGGGCAGCCACCTGACGGAGGAAGTCTATCTCCAATTCACTCCAAGCCCGTGGTCCAGAACACTGATGGGTAATCAACAAGCCTAGAAGCTTGCCCTCCACCACAATGGGTGCCACTAAGTTAGCCCGGACACCAAAGGGTTCCAACTGTTTGAGGTGACATTCGGTGAGGCCGGCATGGTAGATATCAGGCGTGGCCTGGACTCGCCCCCGTCGGTAGGGTTCCACATACTTGTCGGCAAAACAGGGGTCAGCGATCAGGGCACCGAGCGCCTTGGGATAGCCCGCCGCCACTGACTCAGCTACCACGGTACCCTGCCACTGTTCATCGAACAGGTAAACGACACAGCGATCGGCTTTGAGGGCGTCGCGCACTGCCCGCACTGTGGTTTCGTAGATGGGGGCGCGGCGCAGGGACTGGCGAATCTCGGAAGTAATCTCGTTGATCAGGCGGGCTTGCTGAGCAGCGGTTTCCTGCTGTCGCCGTAGGGTCTCCTGGTTTTCCAGCAAAATAGCCTGATCCAGGGCAAACCCGACCTGGCGCGCCACCTGGGTGAGGAACTCAATCTCTGAATCTTGCCAGACGCGGGGGGCATCGCACTGGTGGGCAATTAGCAGCCCCAGAAGTTTGCCTTCGGCAAGGATGGGCGCAACGAGGTTAGCCCGCACACTGAAGGGTTCCAACTGCTTGAGGTGGCACTCGGTGAGGCCCGCATGGTAGATGTCCGGGGTGGCCTGCACCCGACCCAGCCGGTATTTCTCCACATAGCCCTGGGCAAAGCAGGGATCGTAGATGCGGGTATTGAGGGCACGGGGCCAGGGACTGCGGACGGCTTCGGCTACTACGGTGCCCTGCCATTGCTCATCAAAGAGGTAGACGACACAGCGGTCGGACTGGAGAGCCTCACGCACCTCTTGAACCGTTGTGTTGTAGATGAACTCGCGGTTGAGGGACTGGCGAATTTGGGAGGTGATGGTGTTGAGTTGGCGGGCTTGTTGGGTGGCCGTTTCCTGCTGGCGGCGGAGGTTTTCCTGGTTTTCGAGGAGGATAGCCTGATCCAGGGCAAATCCAACTTGGGCGGCCACTTGCCGCTGGAAGTCGATATCGGCTTCGGTCCACGCACGGGGGCCAGTGCACTGGTGGGCAATCAACAGCCCCAGCAGTTTGCCCTCTACTAGAATCGGCGCAACGAGGTTGGCCCGCACCCCAAAGGGTTCTAACTGCCTGAGGTGGCACTCGGTGAGGCCCGCATTGTGGATATCAGGCGTCGCTTGCACCCGGCCCCGCCGGTACTGATCCACGTAGCGGTCGGCAAAGCAGGGGTCGGCGATTAAGGCCCCCAGGGCTTTGGGGTGGCCAGGAACGACAGATTCCGCTACTACGGTGCCCTGCCATTGCTCATCAAAGAGGTAGACAACACAGCGGTCGGACTGGAGAGCCTCACGCACCAACTGTACGGTCGTACTGTAGATGGCTTCCCGGTTGAGGGATTCCCGAATCCGGGACGTGATGTCACTGAGGCGGCGGGCCTGCTCGGTTTTTTGCTGCTGCTGGGTGAGGAGGTTGGCTTGGTCGAGGGCAAAGCCGATTTGCAGGGCCACCTGGGTGATGAAATCGACTTCCAGGTCAGACCAGGGGCGTGGGCCAGAGCATTGGTGAGCGATCAGCAGGCCCAGGAGTTTACCTTCGGCGAGGATGGGAGCAACGAGGTTGGCCCGCACCCCAAAGGGTTCTAACTGCCTGAGGTGGCACTCGG
>JACYLR010000172.1 GCA_015272465.1 Gloeomargaritaceae cyanobacterium C42_A2020_066 | reverse complement strand
ACAAGCGTTTCGGAAGTCATTTGCGAGATGATTTGAAAGGTAAGGGTCTCGGTGGGACACCGCGGCAGTTCTTCGAGAAGTTCCCTCATTACTTCACGGTGAAACAATTTGCCGAAACCAATCGAGCAGTATCCTGGGTTCGTAACTGATTTTCACCGAGGTTGAGTCATTTTTTGTCAGTCATATCATCCGGGGTATTGCAATTGTGCAGCATCCTCTCCGTGGGGCTGTCCACCGCAAAAGCCCAGGTTTCCACCTGGTCTAACCAGGCTTGCAAAGACCGCCCGCCCAACCTGGCGTAGTCCTGAAGTTCTGAAACTGCTCTAGGGCGATAAAACCCGCATAGGGGTTCCCAGCCGGCCGGCCGGCGCGGTACAGCCGCCAAGGTGGTAGATGGCAACGAGGATAGCCTAGCGGCCCAGGCTTGCAGCACCGTAACCTCCAAACAGGGCAGATCACAGGCCAACAGCAGCACCCAGTCCGCCTCAATCTGTCCTAACCCCGCCACTAGGGCCAGCAGTGGGCCTTCCCCCGGATACAGGTCGGTCAACCAGCAAATCGTCCCCAAGTCTAGATGACCGTACCGTTCGGGCCAAGGCGTCAGACCATACACGTGCGCCGTACAAGCTTGGGCTATCGCTACCACCCGCGCCAACATCGGCCGGCCGCCCCAGTCCATCAGGGCCTTATCTTGCCCCATCCGCCGACTCTGTCCCCCTGCCAGTACCAGGGCCGCCCAGTGGGGGCGTGCTGCCATTCAGTCCCCTCCCAACAAGCCATCGACGCGACGGGTGATTCCCAGATTAAGATGGGTCGAAGGGTGTGTGACGAAACGTGAACCGTGATGGCCGAACCGACACAGGATGCCCAACCCCTCGGCCGGCCGGCCGCTGATCCCGCCCCTGGGATTCGGGTTCGTGGTGCCCGTCAGCACAACCTGAAGGATCTCGATCTTGACCTACCGCGCAATCAACTGATCGTCTTCACCGGGGTTTCGGGTTCGGGGAAATCTTCCCTAGCCTTCGACACCATTTTCGCCGAGGGCCAGCGGCGCTACGTCGAATCCCTGAGCGCCTATGCCCGCCAATTTCTTGGCCAGGTGGACAAACCTGACGTAGACGCCATTGAGGGCCTCAGTCCGGCGATCTCCATTGACCAGAAATCCACCTCCCACAACCCCCGCTCCACCGTCGGCACCGTCACCGAAATCCAGGACTACCTGCGGCTGCTCTTTGGTCGGGCTGGTACTCCCCACTGTCCCCACTGCGACCGCAACATCAGTCCCCAGACCCTCGACCAGATGGTCGATCAAGCCCTCACACTACCGGATGGCACGCGCTTCCAACTCCTAGCTCCTGTCGTCCGGGGCAAAAAAGGTACCCACCGCAAAACCCTGGCCCAAATCGCCAGCGGGGGGTTCGCACGGGTGCGGGTCAATGGGGAAGTCTATGCCCTGGAGGAGGTGCCTGCCCTCGACAAGAACCACAGCCATCGGATCGAGGTGGTTGTTGATCGCCTGGTCGCTCGACCGGGCCTTGAGGAACGTCTGGCGGATTCCCTGACCACCTGCCTGCGCCAGGGCGAGGGGATTGCCATTCTCAGCCGCAGCGATACGGGTGAGGATGTGCTGTTCTCCGAAAACTTTGCCTGCCCAGAACATGGGGCCGTGATGGCCGAACTCTCGCCCCGTCTTTTCTCTTTCAATTCACCCTACGGCGCGTGCCCCCACTGCCACGGCCTTGGTTTCCTTAGAAGCTTCTCCCCAGACCTGATCATTCCCGATCCCACCGTTCCCCTCTATCAAGCCATTGCTCCCTGGGCCGACAAAACCCATGATTACTACCTGTCTCTGTTGGCCAGTCTGGGCCGGGCGGCTGGCTTTGAACTCAAAACCCGCTGGCACGATTTGACATCTGCGCAACAGCACGTGGTTCTTCGCGCCACCGAGGAGGCCATTTGGATTGAGACTGAGTCCTGGTACGGGGACAGCAAAGCCTACCAAAAGCCCTTTGAGGGTGTCATTCCCATCCTGGAGCGCCAATACCAGGAAACCACCTCTGAACTCTACAGGCAAAAGTTAGAGCAATACCGGGTCAATCAGACCTGTCCTGTCTGCCACGGCACCCGCCTCAAGCCCGAAGCCCTGGCAGTACGGGTGGGGCAATACCGGATTACGGATCTCACCCAAGTACCGATTACAACCTGCCAGGCTCGCCTCAATGACCTGGTATTATCCCCCCGTCAAGCTCAGATTGCTCACTTGGTGTTGCGGGAAATTCGGGCACGGCTGCAATTTTTGATCGATGTGGGCCTCGACTACCTGACCCTCGACCGGCCGGCCATGACCCTTTCTGGCGGAGAGGCCCAGCGGATTCGCCTCGCCACCCAGATTGGTTCGGGTCTGACGGGGGTGCTCTACGTCCTGGATGAACCCAGCATCGGTCTCCACCAGCGGGATAACGGCCGGCTCTTGCAAACCCTGTTTCGGTTGCGAGACCTGGGCAACACGCTAATCGTGGTAGAGCACGACGAGGAGACCATTCGCAGTGCCGACCACCTGGTAGATATTGGACCCGGGGCGGGCGTCCATGGCGGTCGGATTGTGGCTCAGGGGCACCTGACGGATCTGCTGACGGCACCGGAATCGATCACTGGGGCTTACCTATCGGGTCGAAAACAGATTGCGACACCTGGGGAACGGCGGGTGGGGAATGGGCTACTGCTGCGGATGCGGGATGCCTATCGCCACAACCTCAAGCATGTGGATGTGGAGATCCCGCTGGGCAAGTTTGTCTGTGTCACAGGGGTGTCAGGTTCCGGTAAATCGACCCTGATCAATGACCTGTTACAGCCTGCCCTCGCCCACCATTTTGGCCGCCAGGTTCCCTTCCCCAAGGAACTGGCTGCCCTCGACGGTCTTGGCGCCCTGGACAAGGTGATTGTTATCGATCAATCCCCGATTGGTCGCACCCCCCGCTCCAATCCCGCCACCTACACGGGAGCCTTCGACCCCATTCGGGCTGTGTTTGCAGCTTCCCCCGAAGCTAAAACCCGAGGCTACAAAGCTGGTCATTTTTCCTTCAACCTCAAGGGGGGACGCTGCGAAGCCTGCGGTGGCCAGGGGGTCAACGTCATTGAGATGAACTTCCTGCCTGATGTCTACGTGCCCTGTGAAGTCTGCCAGGGCAAGCGCTACAACCGGGAAACCCTCCAGGTAAAGATCAAGGGCTGCTCCATTGCCGATGTGCTAGAGATGACGGCTGAGGAAGCCAGTCGCTTTTTCGAGGACATTCCCCAGGCGGCCGGCCGCCTACAAACCCTGGTGGATGTAGGGTTGGGGTATGTCAAGTTAGGCCAAACGGCCCCGACACTGTCTGGAGGGGAGGCCCAGCGCATTAAGTTGGCAGCGGAACTGAGTAAACGGGCGACGGGCAAGACCCTATACCTGATTGATGAACCGACCACAGGATTGTCGTTTTATGATGTGCACCGACTCCTGGAAGTGGTGCAGCGTCTGGTGGATCGGGGCAATACGGTGCTGGTGATTGAACACAACTTAGATGTGATCCGCTGTGCCGACTGGATTATTGACCTTGGGCCAGAGGGAGGCGACCGGGGGGGCGAGGTAATTGCTGTGGGCACACCGGAGATGGTTGCAGCCTGTGCTCAATCCTACACAGGTCAATTTCTCCAGCAGGTGCTGCACCAACATCCATCGCCAACCTCGTTATAGCTAGGTTGCCTTGGCTTGACACACGTCCAGTACGTAAGCCTCTGAACTAAAAAGGGGGCTGTTGCACCTACATCTTTGAACCTGATGTGTCAACCTAAGCTGGAGTAGCTATAACAGCAGGCTGGTGGATTTGAAGAACAGCCACTGTTGCCTACCCATGAACAGTCTCAAGCACTTCCCTTCAGGGTATTCACTGCTGATGTCAAATGGCCACACAATAAGGCACTAAACAGTTTGGGCACTAGCACTCGGATGGTGGCTCCACCTCTGCGTCGCTCCCGGCCGGCCGAGGGTTGGCCGGAATCACCGCCAGCGCCACCGCGAACCACCAGAGCAGTTGTACCTGGGGCCGATACCACACCGTATCGAACAGGCCATGCACCATCAGGCCCACTAGGACACCGATCGTAGCCACTTGCCACACCCGGCCGGCCGGCCCCTCGATGGCCCCTAGGTTTTGCCAGGCATGGCGCAGAATGCTGAGGGTGAGGCTGACAAAGGCCAGGAAACCGAAGACTCCAGCTTCCACCAGGATCTCTAGGGGAATACTGTAGGTTCCCAGAGCATTAAAGTTGGGCCGCTGGTAGAAGGGATAGACCCGATTGAAGGCATCGTTCCCAGGCCCAATCCCCGTCCAGGGAAAGTCCCGAACCATATCCCAGACCGCTGCCCAGACATTCAGGCGAAAGTTATTGCTGCTATCCCCCCGGCCGGCCGCAATGCTCAGGAGCCGCAACCGTAGGGGTTCCACTTGCCAGGCTGCCCCTGCCAGCAGAATCAGGCCGACAATCACGCCCAGGACGAGCAACCAGCGGGCCTTGCCAGAGGGTTGCTGTTGCCACCAGCGGCTGCCCAACAGGATTGCCATCACCCCGACCATGGCCGCCAAGCCCAACCAGGCACCTCGACTGAGAGTCAAGATCAGGCAAGCCCCGTTGAGGCCCACTAGGGTAACGGCCAGTAGTCGGGTCGGCCAGGTGCGCCAGGTGAGCAGGGCCGCCAGCCCCCAACCCACCGAGGGCAACAGGTAGCCCGCCAGGAGGTTGGGATTACCCAGGGTGCTGTAGACCCGCGAGGTATTGGCCAGGGGGGATTCTGGGTCAACCCAAGTGGCCAGGGTCTCTGCCCCAAAAAACCACTGGCGCAGCCCGTAGACTGCTACCCCCAGACTGACCAGCAGGTACACCAGCAATAGCCGGGAGCGCCAGGCCGGCCGGCCGACTGTCCAGGTGAGCAAACCAAAGCTGACTAGATAGAGGAGGACTTTCACCCCCCCATCCACCGCGGCCGGCCGCACTGGTGAAAAGACGACCGCCAAGATCACCATAGCCCCGTAGATCAGAACCAGACCCCACAGATCCATCAGGGCAGGGCCTTGAGGGGGGGTCACTAGGCGCACAAGGCTCCAGAGCACCGCCCCCCCCAAGAGCAACAGGCCGATCAGCGGATTGGGGGCCACAGGCAGCAGAACCAGCACCAAACCCCAGAAACCACCCACCAGGAGGGGGAGATGGGCAGCCGTCCAACTCGTCGTCCCCCAGGGGGACAAACGCCCCAGCCAGCGCCAGAGATAGCTACCCCGCTGCCAACTGGCGGGGTTGGGTGTCAGGGGTTCTGCCACGTTCTAACCGCGTCGAATCTGTCGTGCCATATCCATAAAACCGGTCATATTGGCCCCGGGCCGCCGGCGATTGCTGAGGTCGGGAGAACCGGAACTAAACGCCATCTGGGACTTGGGTACCGATGCCGTGGGGGTCGGTGCTGGGGTTGCAGCCGCTACCGGAGCAGGAGCTGTTTGACCCGTCTCATCCCGCCGCCCCAGAGAACTGGCATCCTCCGGTGCCAAATAGAATGTGCTGCTCTCCTTCTTGGATACAGGAGGAGCCTTGGCCACAGGCGCCTCTCCCTTGCGACTGAACAAACCCAAAATGGCCCTGGGGACAGCAAGAAACAACCCCAACAATGCCCCCAAGAAGCCAAAGATACCGCCGAAAATGGTCTTCACAAAACCCATGGTCTGGTCTCCTTCTCTACAGCAGCGTTAGGTAGAAATACGGATCGGGCTTGAGAAATGGTCAGGACAAGCGAGAAAATTGTAACAAAACATGGCAGTTCTTCTCAGGATTTTACTGAGCGCCAAGTCCAGCCATTATTCACCCCAAAGTTCCAGACACAGACCAGCACAACCGTCGCCAAATTAGCGCGCAGGTAGGGCCACCCCCCCAGGCGCACTAGACCCTCGAGGAGGAGAATACTCAGAAGAACTCCTCCTAAACAGACAAGGTTGAAGGATAGGAGTCGCCGCCACCAGGCCCGGCCGGCCGGCCGCCGATCCCGAAAAGTCCAGTGGTCATGCCAGAGAAAGTTGTGCAGGATGGCCACTTCAGCGGCAATAGTCTTGCTCAGGGCTAGGGGCCAACCGGGGCCGGCCGGGTCGTGGAGCAGATACAGCAGGCCCATATCCACCAGGGTACCCCCCGCCCCCACCAGGGCAAAGCGGAGGAAGCGGCCCAGTCCCCCCACGGCTGTCCGCAGGCGCACCAAGTGCAGCAGGTAGCTGACGATATGACCCGGTTGAACCTTGCTCCGGCCGGCCGGTCGCGCCTGAAAGTGGTAGCCCACCTCCCGAATCGAGCCGATCTGCCCCCGGCCCAGCAGTTCCACCAGAATCTTGTAGCCGTGGGGAAAGTAGGGTATGCCAGCCACGGCCGGCCGGCGCACCAGGAAAAAGCCGCTGAGGGGATCTGAAACCCGGCCCACCACCTCGGGCAACAGCAGCCAGCCTAGACCCTGAGCCACCCGCGACGCCACCCGTCGCCGGCCGGCCCACCCCCGCACCCCGCCACCGGGTTGATGGCGACTGGCCACCACCAGATCAACTCTGGGTTCCAAAGCTTGCCAGAGGCCAACCAAGGTTTCTGGGGGATGCTGCCCATCCCCATCCATCACCCCCAACACTGCCCCTTCCGCCACCTGCCACCCCCGCAGCACCGCCGTGGCCAACCCCCGCTCAGTCTGGCGACACACGCCCCGTACCTGGGGATAGCGCCGTTGCAGCGCCATCGCCACTTGGCCCGTGCCATCGGGGCTGTTGTCATCCACCACGATCACCTCATAGGCCCCTGGCAGTAGGGTATCGAGGGTGGCAATCACCGCCACCAACACCGTGCTCAGACTGTGGGACTCGTTCAGGGTGGGAATCACTAGGGAAAGCTGCACTCGGCCGGCCGGCCGCGGGGGAACCATCCATGAACCCTGGGGGGCCACCTCCATCCCCCTGACCTGTCCCACCTCCACCTCCGACTGCGTCATGCTTGGGCAG
>JACYLR010000176.1 GCA_015272465.1 Gloeomargaritaceae cyanobacterium C42_A2020_066 | reverse complement strand
TGACCTCGACCATGCCGGGGGCGTGGGCACCGTCCACCAGCACGGGCACACCGTAGTGATGGCAGCAGTCGATCATCGCCTTCAGGGGCAAAATCAGGGCGGTGGTAGAGGTGATGTGATCCAGCAGGGCCAGGCGGTAGGGGGTTCGCAGGGCCTGTTCCAGGGCTGCCAGGATGGCCTGAGGTTCCGCCACAGGAAACGGGAGAGCCAGTTCCACCAGATCAACCCCTTGGGTTTGGTGGATAAAGGTGGCCGCCTTACGAATCGCCCCGTAGGTGTGGGAGGTCACCAGTACGCGGTCGCCAGGGCACCAAGGAAACGACCGCAGCACGGCGTTGATGCCGGTGGTGGCGTTGTCCACCAGCACCAGGTTCTCCTCGGCAGTCCCCAGAACCTCGGCCAAAAGACCCGCAACCCGGCGCACCTCGGCCGGCCCGGTGTGGCTCATGAACTGCACCGGCTGCTGTTCCAGGCGATCCTGCCACTGGCGCTGGGCTGCGAGGACAACCCGCGGCGTGGCCCCAAAGGAACCGTGGTTGAGAAACGTCACCCCTGGGTTCAGCAGCCACTGGGGGCGGAGATGAGGCCCGAAGCTCATGACAGATTCTGCTGCTCCATCCAGGCCACGATGGCAGCCACCACCTGATCCGGGACTTCATCCTGGGGACAGTGGCCAGCCCCCGGCACCTCAACCCAGGTCGTACCCTGGGGATTGACCTGGGCGAGGCGCTGGCCGAGGCGCGGCGAGAAAATCCGATCCCGTTCCCCCCAGAGAAACAACCGGGGCTGGGTGACCTGGGCCAGCAGCGGTGGCGTGGGCGGCACGTAGTCGCGCCGGGTAGTGCCCATGGACAGGCGGTACAGGGTCTGGGCAGCCCCAGCGTCCTGGGGGGGGGTGGCCAGGATACGCACCAATTCTTCGGTGACCGCCGCCGCCCGGCCGTAGACAAACTGGCGGCACACTTGGCGAATCACGGCCGGCCGCCGCGCCCAATAAAACAGGGGCCAGACTACCAGGGGCAGTAACACCCGTTCCGGTAGGGTTGCCAGGGGCCAAGCCCAGGCCGGGATTCCCGTGCGGGCCACATCCGGCAGACTGATCAACACTAACCCCGTGACCAGATCTGGGTTAGAGACCGCGGTGGCCAAGGCGACCAAAGCACCCAGGGAATTGCCCACCAGCACCGCCGGCCGGCCGAGCATCTGGCGACAAAACGCACTCACCTGCTCCACCCACAGGGCTGTACCGTAGGTCGTTGCTGCCTTTTCCGAGGCCCCAAACCCCAACAAATCCAGGGCATAAACCGGGCGGGTTTGGGCGAGGGCCGGCAACACATACCGCCACTGCCCCAAGGCTGCCCCAAATCCATGCAGCAGCACCAAAGGGACACCCTCGGCTGGCCCCGGCGCAAAGCTATAGCGCACCTGCCAGCCCCGCCAGGCCCAGTCTCGCTGCCGGCCGGCCCCCAACACCGGCGGATCGGGTGGCGCAAGTGGTTCAGTCATGGGTGACCCCGGTAAGCGTATCAAAATCCTAAAGGAATCCCGGCCGGCCGGCCCCTGAAGCGTAGGATAGCCACACCCAACCTGGCGGAGGCGAGGGCCATGGAACCGGTCAAGATGATTATCGGCGGTGAGGCGGTACCGGCCGTCAACGGTGCTTGGGAAACCCTGATCGACCCGGCTACAGAAGAGGGATTTGTCGAAGTCGCTCAGGCCAGTGCCGCGGATGTCCACCGGGCTGTTGAGGCTGCCAGTGCCGCTTTTGAAACCTGGTCACGCACCTCCCCAGCCGAGCGTTCAACCCTGCTGCTGAAACTGGCCGATGCCCTAGAGGCTAAGGCTGAGGCCCTCAGCGCCGCCGAAATTCAAAACGCGGGCAAACCCCAAAAACTGGTGGTGAACGGCGATGTCCCCTTTGCCATCGACAACCTGCGCTACTTTGGCACCCAGGCTCGGCTGGTGGAGGGCGCGGGTGCCGCGGAGTATGTGGGCGGCTACACCTCTGTCCTGCGCCGGGAACCCGTGGGGGTGGTGGCCGCCATTGCCCCCTGGAACTACCCGATCATGATGGCTGCCTGGAAAATTGGGCCGGCCGTGGCCACGGGTAACACAATTGTGTTTAAACCCGCTCCCCAAACGCCCCTGACGGCGCTCCAGATTGCGGCCACAGCGTTGGAAGTGGGGTTCCCACCGGGGGTGATCAATGTGGTCACCGGAGGTGGGCCCGAGGTGGGCGAACCCCTGGTCAGTCACCCTGCGGTGCGGCTGGTGTCCTTTACCGGCTCCACGGCGACCGGCCGGCGGATTATGGAGCTGGCGGCCCGGAAGATCATGCGCGTCCATTTGGAGTTGGGTGGCAAGGCTCCCCTGATCGTCTGGAGTGATGCGGATGTGGAAGCTGCGGCCCGCGGTGCCCTGGTGGGGGCCTACATGAATACAGGTCAGGATTGCACCGCCGTCACCCGTATCCTGGTGGAACGCAGTCAGTACGACGCCTTTGTCGATCGGTTCAAGGCCCTTTCCCTAGAGGTGCGCGTCGGATCGCCCCAGTCCCCCACCACCGATGTCGGCCCCCTGATTTCCGCTGACCAGCGGCAGCGGGTGGAGGGCTATGTGGCCCGGGCGCGGGGGGCGGGGCTGGAACCCCTGATCGGCGGCGAGCGGCCGGCCGGCCGGGGCTACTACTATCCCCCGACGATTTTTACCGGAGCCGATCCCCGTAGCGAGATCATGCAGGAGGAGATCTTTGGGCCAGTGGTGGTGATCAAGGCCGTGGATACGGAAGCGGAAGCCTTAGCCATCGCCAACGGCGTGCCCTACGGTTTGGCGGCTTCGGTGTGGACTCGGGATGTGACACGGGCGTGGCGCTTCAGTCAGGCCCTCCAGTTTGGCACCGTCTGGGTCAACGACCACCTGCCCTTGGTGTCGGAAATGCCCCACGGCGGTTTCAAAGCGTCCGGATTTGGCAAGGATTTATCTCGCCTGGCCCTGGAGGAGTACACCGTGGCCAAGCACATCATGTTCGACCTGAGCGGTACGGCGGTCAAACCTTGGCATCCGGTGGCCTTCGGTGACTTTTGAACCCCACCCTTAAACCGCGTTGAGCACATCCGAGGCAGCGGTCGAACTCCAGGAGGTCTGGAAAACCTACGGCCCGGTCGTGGCTGTCCAGGGCGTTTCGTTGCGCCTGCGGGCCGGGGAATTTTTTACCCTGCTGGGGGCCTCAGGGTCGGGGAAGACCTCGCTCCTGCGGCTGATTGGTGGGTTTGAGCGCGCGGATCGGGGCCGGATTCTCCTGGACGGCGAGGATGTCACCCACCGGCCGGCCCACCAGCGCCCGGTGCACACGGTGTTTCAGGACTACGCCCTGTTTCCGCACCTGAACGTGGCTGAGAATATCGGGTTTGCCCTGCGGCTGCGCGGCGTCCCCCGGCCGGCCGTACAGGCCCGGGTAGCGACAGCCCTTGAAATGGTGCAACTCCAGGGACTTGAGCAACGCCTGCCCGACCAACTGTCCGGGGGTCAGTGTCAACGGGTGGCCCTGGCCCGTGCCCTGGTGGATCGGCCGGCCGTGCTGCTGTTGGATGAACCCCTGTCGGCCCTAGATGCGCAGATTCGGGTGGATTTGCGCGCCGAACTGAAGCAGCTCCAGCGCCAGACGGGGATCACCTTTATCTACGTCACCCACGACCAGGAAGAGGCCCTCGCCCTTTCTGACCGGATCGCGGTGCTGCGTGGCGGCCAGGTTCTCCAGTGTGACACCCCAGCCACGATCTACGAACGGCCGGCCGACCTGTTTGTCGCCGAATTTATTGGGCAGGCCAATTTCTTTGCCGGCACACTCTTGGACATTCATGGACACCAGGGTCGGGTGGTGGCCGCCGGTCAACCCCTTGAGGGTACGTTAGCAATGCCCCTTACCCCTGGCGCTCCCGTGCGGCTGATGGTGCGCCCAGAGAACCTCTGCCTCCAGTCCGGCCCAGACTCCGGCACAGTGCAGGGTCACGTCCGCCAGATCCAGTACCTGGGCTATGCCACCCAATACCGGCTAGACGTCCAGGGCCATACACTCCAAGCACTCGAACTGCGGCGACCCGGGGCGTCTCTCTTTGCCGAAGATGAAGAGGTCAGCCTCAGTTGGTCACCCGCCCACGCCCTGATTTTCCCAGCCGGGGTTAGCTCCTTGCCAGGTTAGCCCCTGCTGGATGGCCTACTTTGGCCGACCGAAGATGTAGGTGCAGGTGCCCGGCCTAGTAGTCGGTGCTTTCTGAGCCAGGATTTGAGGGGTTCTCCCAGTAGACTACTGACCTGCCCTTTGAGACGACGCAACCGAGTGCGATTGATAGCAATACTGAGCCACGGCCCTACTGGTGGAGCACCATACCCCTCTGGAAGTGGCTGGGTCAACGGCAGCAGCGACTCCCGCCCAGCAAGGGTTCTGTACTGATTCTTGGTCAACGCTGTTTGATAGTCCCTGAACAGGGGCACCACATCTGGCCGCTGTTCAAAGGTATATTGCGACCATCTGGAAATACAGTCTGGTTGAGTCGGATTGTAGCCACTGTAATGAAAGAAAATCAGATCGTAATCATCATTGACACGATAGTGACCGTTGTCAGTTCTCAGTAGGCGTTCCTTGAGATTCCACCAGGCAACATTATAGCCAGGACTATCCAGCACCTTGGCTCCTGGAAAGAATAGGGGCACAAAGTTGATCCAGAGTTGGTCAAAGAACATACCCGACTCAGGAGCACATAGGCAGCGATGAGTAAGTCGTTGGCACCACCACTCTAGGAATTTTTGGGCTTCCTGACTGGAGTTTAGGGCTAGAAAACCCAGATTAAAAATACCCGTTTTCAAAATATTGGTCTCTTCAAACAGAAGCCGGCCGGCCGGGAGTTGGTGATCAATCGATTCCTGTTGGGCTTTGAGTAGATGGGGTGTCAATAAAATAGCGTGTTGTTTTAAGAGGTCTTCAATTTCTGAGAAGTCATGGTAGACACAGGTGTCTGGATCTAGATAAATCATATTCTCCACGTGAGGATAGCGATCTTGAATGGCCTTGAAATAGAAAGGTTTGACAGCAGTGACAAACTCAACGAGATTGTATCGACTGATCATATCCCCACGTTCGGGAAGTTCGATTTCCTCCACTGAGAGAATGACAAAGTTCTTGAAGAATTGATAGTCAATGCCACTGTCCAGCCGATCCACCAGGCCAATTATGAAAGTGTAGTCGGGACAGTAGTGGGCGAGGGAGTCTCCTAAAGTTTTAGCCTTGGCAAGATAACTGTTGGAACAAAGGGTAAAGACGACATTCATAAAAATCTCCAGAGAATGGAGGACATACCCAGGCACACCTTAGCAGCAACGGCTGAGGCAGGAAAGACCAAGGTGTGCTCCCCACCAAACGGGTGGAGACTCTAGAACTATTGATGCTGAATAGGCCACAAGCTGGGTAGCCGAGGGTTCGCACAACGGAGCACCCAGCATTTTCCCCAGGCACCCTACCACAGAGCAGCAAAGGCTACCTACCTGGGCTACCAACCCACACAAAAACTCGACCCCTCTTCCAGGGTGTGAATGCATAAGCCTAGATCAAACTATAAGGAGTGACCCCGGCGAGGGACTACACCAGCTACAGGTGGTTACTTCCAGGTCACCTTGGGCAGGATCTGGGCTTCATCCACCCGATCCTTGTACTTGAGGGCAAAGTTGAGCAGGGAGTCGAGCAGGGAGTCGGACAACAGGTGGGGCTGGAGTCCTAAATCTAGGAGCTGGGTGTTCTTAGCATTGAAGTAGTGCTCTTCCAGTTCCACCCGTGGATTGGGGAAGTTTTGCACCTCTACCTTCAATCCCATGGCCCGGCCGGCCTCTTGCACCTTGAGAGCCAACTCAAGGACGTTGAATAGCTCGGTGAATTGGTTGAAGACGCGAAACTCACCGGGCTGGGCAGGGGCATTGATCGCCAGTTCAATGCAGCGCACCGTGTCCCGGATATCCAAGAATCCACGGGTTTGACCGCCCCGCCCATAGACAGTCAGGGGATGCCCCACGGCCGCTTGAATACAGAAGCGGTTCAGGGCCGTACCAAACACGCCATCGTAGTCCAAGCGGTTGACGAGTAGCTCATCCATGCCAGTCTCGTCTGTGAGCACCCCGTAGACCACACCTTGGTTCAGGTCAGTGGCCCGCAGGCCCCAAATCCGGCAGGCAAAGTGGATGTTGTGGGAATCGTGCACCTTACTCAGGTGGTACATCGACCCCGGCTGCTTCGGGTAGGGCAGGGTGTCCTTGCGCCCGTTATGCTCGATGGTGATGTAACCTTCCTCGATATCGATGTTGGGAGTCCCGTACTCGCCCATGGTGCCTAACTTGACCAGATGGCAGGCGGGGAACTCCTCTTTCATGGCGTAGAGGAGGTTGAGGGTGCCCACTACATTGTTGACCTGGGTGAGGACGGCGTGCTCCCGGTCAATCATGGAAAAGGGGGCTGACCGCTGCTCACCAAAGTGGACAATGGCTTCCGGCTGGAATTGGCGCAGGCTGGCGATCAAAAACTCGTAATTGCAAATGTCGCCGATGAACAGATCGAGGGTTTGACCCGTGAGGGCGTGCCAGCGGCGCAAGCGCTGTTGAATGGGGGCAATGGGGGTGAGGGTGTCGGCCTGGAGTTGCAGATCCCAATGGCGGCGCACCAAGCTGTCGAGAATACCCACTCGATGTCCCTGCTTGGCAAGGTGCAGTGCCGTGGCCCAACCGCAGTACCCATCCCCGCCAATCACCAGAACATTCATACCGCCTGCCGCCACGTGTGGTTTGCTCAGGGCTGAGGGAATTTGCCCTTCTCAACAGGCTAGCAGGAAGTGGGTGCCGCACGTGCACTAACTTCGGCCGGCCGCAGCCCCTTGCCGAGGCGGCGAGAATCTTAAATCAAAGCCAACAAGCCCCCACTTGGTCAGAACCAAGGGCTAGTCTGGGGCCAACGCGTTCTGGAGTGCTCTGATGCCCCAACAGCAGATTGGCCTGATTGGCTTGGCCGTCATGGGCGAAAACCTGGTTCTCAATCTAGAGCGTAATGGCTTCCC
>JACYLR010000220.1 GCA_015272465.1 Gloeomargaritaceae cyanobacterium C42_A2020_066 | reverse complement strand
ACACGGTACACGCGCCATCCACCGCCACCGGCACCTTGCCCATGGGATTCAGGGCCAGAAACTCCGGCTGACGGTGTGCCCCTGCTTGCATATCCACCTGGACAAATTCATAGGGAATCGCCAGTTCCTCCAAATACCAGCGGACGATAGCAGCACGGCTGCGGGCACTTCCATAAAGCTTGAGCATTCCCGTCCCCCGACCTGTGAGCAATTACCGGGGCCATTCTAGCCCTGGACAGCGGCAGCAGGATTCCCTGGGGTATCCTACCTATAGCAGACCACCTGCACTTGTGAACCGCTCGTCTCCCGCTGCCAGGCCATGATTCCCTCTTCCCCTGAATCCCCAGCTTCATCCCCTTCCCCCATCACCATTGGCAGCCAGGTGTTCCTCCAGCGTGATCCCTACCCCCAGCATGGCCCCTGGATTGTGCTCGATACCGAGGACATGTCCCGCCACATGGTGCTCTGCCTGCGCCAAAAATACTACCCCCAAGATCTCTATCGGGCCGTCTGGTTACACCGAGAAGCTCTCTCCCGCGAACCCTGGCCCGTGGAAATCCCAGCCCCCCCGCGGCCGGCCCGACCCAGTAAACCTACCCTGCCGACCAAATCCTAGGGTGCCTGAAGTTGACGCAGGGCCTCTGTCGCTCGTTGGTGAAAACGGGAGGGCATTTTTTTAGGTTCCCGACCCGCAACCCATTTCAGATCGACAATTGCGGCCTCTCGTCGCCCTAAGCTGATCAACGTCAGGCCCCGATCTAGGTAGGCATCGGGGAAGTTGGGATTAATCCGAATGGCCTCGGTGAAATCCGCCACCGCCGCTTCGAGGTTCCCCAAGGTGCGATGGGCCAGGCCCCGGTTGTGGAAAGCCGCCAGATAGTTGGCATCTAGGGCAATGGCCCGGTCGAAGTCAGCGACAGCGGCCCGCTTATCCCCCAACTCTGCCCAAGCATTGCCCCGGCGGTTGTAGCCGCGGGCTTGACGCGGATCAATGGCCAGTGCCCGAGAATACGCTTCGATGGCACTGCGGTAGTCCCGGATGTAAAACTTCTCGACCCCCTGCTCCAGGTAATACTCCACCCCCATGCGGTCGATTTCGTCGAGGGGCCGGCCGGCCGCTGGACTACAGCCCCAGAGCGCAAGGGCCAGTCCACCCCACAGCAGCCACCTGCCGACCATAATGCGTTGGCGACGGTACGCTTCCCATGATAGGTTGCCCGCAGATGCCTCCACACCCCCATGCTGCTCACCACCACCGATAGCCTATCTGGAACTCAAATCCAGGAGTATTTGGGGGTTGTCACCGCCGAAGTTGTCTACGGCAGCAACGCCCTCAATGACTTCTTTGCTGGGATTCGCGACATCATTGGCGGCCGCACCGGTGCCTACGAGCGGGTTTTTGAACAGGGCCAACGGGAAGCCCTCAAGGAACTGGAAAAAAGGGCCGGCCGCTTGGGGGCCAATGGCGTCATCGGCATCCGTCTGATCACCAGTACCATCAACCTTGATCAGTCCGGCGTCCTGCTGCTGATTACCGCTGCTGGAACGGCCATTCGCTTCTGAGGCTACCCTATGCTTTCTGCTGCCGACACGGAGATTATTGCCCAGATCCTCGATCAGGCTCTGCAAGACCCGGAACAGCAGGCCCGTTTTCAGGACGCCACCACCCCAGAGGGTCTCGTGCGAGTTGTCCATGAACTGAGCCAGGAGGCGGGCTACACCTTCACCCCTGCTGAGATTGCCCTAGCACTGCGCACCGCCGCCGACCCCACTCCTGAGCCAGCTGCCCCCCCCGATCGCGCGGCCATGACCCTCCGGGAGCCTATCGCCGAATCTGCCGCCGATAAAACCTGGATCCTGTGGACAGAGGAGCCACGCCCCGGGCAGGTCAATGCTTTAGTGTTGGCGGTTGCCAACCCACCCCCCCTCCTGGCTTGGTTATTCAAGTTCCTAGTTCGGGGTTGACAAAGAGGTTGCCCTATGCAGGTCATATGGGAACAACCCGATGCACGCGCTTTACCTTCTCCCACTTGATTAACTTGTCTAATCAGCCGCATTGAAAAGGTTCATCGATACTAATATTGCCAAGGGGATCACAGTCCACCTATTCTTAAAGATCGAAAACCACAGGATTGGCACCCCCGTCAAAAAATAGCCAGCCCTGCCCGGATTCCTAAAGATTGACAACACCTGTTTGTCAATTGTAGCGGTTTTTTTACTCTTCGCAACATTTAAGGAGCGCGCCATGCCCATTGCCGTCGGAATGATTGAAACCAAGGGTTTTCCTGCCGTTGTTGAAGCTGCGGATGCGATGGTCAAGGCTGCACGGGTCACCCTCGTGGGTTACGAGAAGATTGGCAGCGGTCGGGTAACAGTGATTGTGCGGGGGGATGTGTCCGAGGTTCAGGCCTCGGTATCCGCTGGACTGGAGTCCGCCAAGCGGGTGGCAGGTGGCGAAATCCTCTCCCACCACATCATTGCCCGGCCCCACGAAAACCTGGAGTACGTGCTGCCGATTCGCTACACCCCCGAAGTGGAGCAGTTCCGGGTCTAGGAGTGGGGTCACCTGTCTAGTGAATGACGTTCTAGGAGCGTAGGTTATGCCGATTGCCGTTGGAATGATTGAAACCCTCGGGTTCCCCGCTGTTGTTGAAGCTGCGGATGCGATGGTCAAGGCTGCACGGGTCACCCTCGTGGGCTACGAGAAGATTGGCAGTGGCCGGGTGACGGTCACCGTGCGGGGGGATGTGTCTGAGGTACAAGCCTCGGTGTCAGCGGGCATTGACTCGGTGAAGCGGGTAGCTGGGGGGCAACTCCTCTCCCACCACATCATTGCCCGGCCCCACGAAAACCTGGAGTACGTGTTGCCGATTCGCTACACCGAGCAGGTGCAGCAGTTCCGTGAGGATGCCAACCAGGTACGTCCCTACCTGCGGCCCTAGGGGAGATGCGCATTGCCAAAGTCCGGGGCACCGTAGTCAGCACCCAAAAGGAACCCAGCCTTCAGGGCGTCAAGTTCCTTGTTGTGCAGTTTGTCGACGAAGCGGGTCAGTTACTCCCGGACTACGAGGTGGCAGCCGATGGTGTGGGGGCGGGTATTGATGAATGGGTGCTGGTCACCCGCGGCAGTGCCGCCCGCCAACGTCCTGGCAGTGAGGCCCGCCCCCTGGATGCTGCTGTGATCGCCATTATTGACACGGTCAATGTGGAAGGCCGCTTTGTCTACAGCAAACGTGACCAGTATCGCTGAGTTTGTTCGCCCCCGGGGTCAGGCACGCTGCCACCACCCCGCCCTGTCTTTCTGAGGAACCCCCATGGTTGTCCGCAGTCTTGCCGCTCCGCCCACGCCCTGGTCGAAGAACCTCGCCGAACCGCAAATTCACGAAACGGCCTATGTCCATTCCTTCTCCAACATCATTGGAGATGTACGGATCGGGCCGAACGTGCTGGTAGCCCCCGGAACATCGATTCGGGCCGATGAGGGCAGCCCGTTCCACATTGGTGCCAGTACCAATATTCAGGATGGGGTGGTCATCCATGGGCTGGAACAGGGGAGGATTCAGGGCGATGATGGTCAGAGCTACTCGGTGTGGATTGGTCAGAACACCTCAATCACCCACAAGGTTCTGATCCACGGGCCAGCCTACGTGGGGGATGACTGTTTTATTGGCTTTCGTTCGACGGTGTTCAATGCCCGGGTCGGTAAAGGCTGCATTGTGATGATGCATGCCCTGATCCAGGATGTGGAAATCCCGCCGGGACGGTATGTGCCTTCAGGGGCGGTAATTACCACTCAGCAGCAGGCCGACCGACTGCCCTCGGTGCGCCCGGAAGACATCGAGTTCGCCCACCACGTGGTGGGGATTAATGAGGCTTTGCGGGCTGGATATCAATGTGCCGAAAATCTGAGTTGTATTACACCTATCCGTCAGGAAACTGGAGGGAGTCCGACTGTGGTGAGTAATGGACATGGATCGAAGCTGGGAACGGATCTGGTGGGTCACGTCCAGCACCTCTTAGGCCAGGGTTACAAGATTGGCACGGAGCATGCCGATGAACGCCGGTTCCGCACCAAGTCGTGGCAGAGTTGTGCGCCGATTGCTGCCACACGGATCGATGAGGTCTTGCGTGCTCTGGAGGGCTGCCTCCAGGAGCATGTAGGGGAGTACGTTCGTCTGATCGGCATTGATGCGACAGCGAAGCGGCGGGTCTCGGAGACGATTATTCAGCGACCCCAGGGGGGGCCTGTCTCCCTGTCGGGGCCAGGGTCTGGTTCGGGCATGGCCGCCGGCCGGCCGGCGGCGGTGAGCAATGGGAGTGCACCTGCGGATCTCGCAGGACAAGTGCGCCAACTCTTGGCCCAGGGCTATCGGGTGGGGGCTGAACACGCGGATGCCCGGCGGTTCCGCACCAGTTCCTGGTTGAGTTGCGCCCTGCCCAGTTCTACCCAGGAGCGGGAAGTGGTGGGGGCTTTGCACGCGTTGTTGCAGGAGTACCAGGGCGAGTACGTGCGCCTGATTGGCATCGATCCCCAGGCAAAACGGCGGGTGTTGGAGCAGATCATTCAGCGGCCCGATGGCCCTGTGACCTCCGCCTTAAGTCCGGTCTCCAGTGGCAGCAGTAGCGGCAGTTTTAGCACCAGCTATGCGGCCCCGCCGCCCCAAGCGGCCGGCCGGCTGAGTAGTGAGGTGGTGGGACAGGTGCGCCAACTCTTGGCCCAGGGCTACCGGGTGGGGGCCGAGCATGCCGATAAGCGCCGGTTCCGCACCAGTTCCTGGCTGAGTTGTGCCCTGCCGGCTTCAACCCGCGAGACCGAAGTACTGGCGGCCCTTGAGGCGACCCTCCAGGAATGTCCCGGTGAATACGTGCGCCTGATTGGCATCGATCCGAAGGCCAAGCGACGGGTGCTCGAACAGATCATCCAAAAACCCTAGCCCCCCGGCCGGCTGGATTCTGTTCTTTTCACTTGCCGCCGGTTTTGCCCATGACCCCGTTGGCCCTCATCCCCCCTTCCGACCTCCGCAGTGCCCTGAGTGGCGATGTGCATCTGGCGCCGGATGTGGTGGTGGGGCCGGGGGTTCTCCTCCTGGCCAATCCCGGCAGTCAAATCCGCATCGGGTCGGGGGTTTGCCTGGGGATGGGGGTCATTATCCACGCCTATGGGGGGGCGGTAGTGGTCGAGACAGGGGCAATCCTGGGGGCTGGCGTCCTGATTGTGGGGACGGCCCATATCGGTGCCCAATCCTGCGTCGGGTCAACCACCACGGTCTATAACGCGGCGGTTCCGGCTGGCCAGATGGTTGCTCCCGGTTCCCTGATCGAACCCGCGGTACCGAGCGTCGGCCGGCCCGCCTCCGAACCTGCCCCAGAGGTCGATGTATGGGCGGAAGAGAACCCCTCACCAACCCTGGCGGCTACCCCACCGATGGCGGAAGTAACCCCTGAAGTTCCTCCCCCAGCAGCACCGCAAATCTACGGCCTCAACTACTTCCAGAGCCTGCGGGTGACCCTCCTCTCCCGGCCCCCGATCACCCCGGATACCTGAGCGACTCCGGCTGGCTGAGACCCCTGCACTAGACTAGGCATAAGCCATAGGTGGACGGGGCGGAGACCCCTAACATGACCGACAGTCCGGCCCGAACCCGTACCCAACTCAACCTAAAGGTCGGGGCAGTTCCCCGTCCCTTGCAGTCCACAGCCCTGGGCCTCGTGTGTACCCAGAGTTTTCCCGCCATTATTGGCACTGCCGATATGATGCTCAAGTCCTCGGGGGTGATCCTTGTGGGCTACGAAAAAACGGGGAGTGGCTACTGCACAGCCGTGGTGCGGGGCAACATTGCCGATGTGCGCCTCGCGGTCAAAGCCGGTAGCGAAACCGCCCAGCAGTTTGGCCAGTATGTCTCCAGTTTGGTGCTGCCTCGGCCCCTGCTGGATTTGGAAATCGTGTTGCCCATCAGTCCCCGGATGGAGCAACTGGCCCGGTTAGACGACCCCGATCCCTTGGGTGGTCAGGCGGTGGGCCTGCTGGAAACCCGCGGCTTCCCCGCCATGGTCGGGGCGGCTGATGCCATGCTCAAGTCAGCCGATGTCCAACTGGTGGGCTATGAGACCGTGGGGGCCGGCCTGTGCACCGCGATTATTCGGGGTCGGGTTGCCGATGTCACCATTGCCATTGATGTGGGCATGGACACCGCCAGCCGGATCGGTGAGTTGCACGCCATTATGGTGATTCCTCGGCCCCTGAATAACCTGGTTCAATCCCTACCCCTGACGGCCACCCCCATCCAGGAACTCCAACCCCTAGAGATTCCCCTGATCCTTCAGAACGCTGTGGGCGAAGTGGTGGAGGTCGAGGCCCGCACCCCGGCAGTCCCCTTGGAAGTCCGCCGCGAGCCTGAGAACCAGAGCTAATCCGGTTCCACATCGCCGGTTACCTCTAAACGAATCAGCGTTGCAGCGGATTCCGTTTACCATGTGTTAACCGGTAGCCTGCGGCCGGCCGGGTGTGGTTTTGAAGAGTAACTTGCATGGATTTTGGCTTAAGCCCGATTGTATTGACCTTGGGTGTGGTAATTGCTGCCCTCGTTTGTTTTGTCGGCGAGTGGTGGCCGGCCGACCTGACTGCCCTGATGGTGGCGGTGGCTCTGATAGTCCTTGGAGTTGTTACCCCCGAAGAAGGTATTTCTGGGTTTGGGAACGCCGCCACCATTACCGTCCTCGCCATGTTCATCCTCAGTGCTGGCATTACCCGCACCGGGGCCGTGCAGATAGCGCGGGATTTGTTTCTGCGCTGGGGTGGCAAAACCCTGCGGCGACAATTGCTGGCCCTAGGTCTGATTGTTGGCCCCATTACGGCATTCATTAACAACACTGCTGTCGTTGCCATTTTTCTACCAATCATTGAAGACTGGTGCCAAAAGCGCAACATTTCACCCTCGAAGTTGCTCCTGCCCCTCTCCTACGTCACCATTCTGGGAGGGATGATCACAGTAATCGGAACCTCTACCAATGTGCTGGCCAGTGGTATCTCCCAGCAATTGGGCTACGGCGAGTTCGGCCTGTTTCAGTTCACACTCCTGGGTCTACTGACATTCGCCATTGGGATGGCCTTCTTAGTCCTTTTCGGCC
>JACYLR010000075.1 GCA_015272465.1 Gloeomargaritaceae cyanobacterium C42_A2020_066 | reverse complement strand
AGTGGCCCCATGATCTTTGGGCTTTCCAAGGCAATTGCCCGCGAGCACAACGCCATTCGAGATGCGGATGTGCTGATCATGGATCTGACCAATGTGCCGATCCTGGGAGTCACAGCCTCACTAGCCATTGAAAATGCGATTCGAGATGCCCATGACCGGGGCTTGCAGGTGTATTTGGTGGGAGCCAGCGAAAAGGTGCGAAAGCGTTTGAGTAAGCTGGGGCTTTTCGACCTGATCCATCCCGAACATGTGGTGGCCGTTCGGATAGAGGCTCTGCAAAAGGGGGTGGATCACGTTTACACCAAGGGCGGGCTGGTACCCAGTGCAGAACGAGGCTAGGGGATAGCCTAGCGAACCGAGTGGGTTGGGAAGTCGACCCGACTCACTCAGCCTGGAGTGTCTTCCTAAGAACTCAGGTGCTGACTGGAGCAGGGGGAAGGCTATGGCGGGCCATCCAGGCACGCATCAGGGGATTGACCAGATCGGGTCGCTCGTCGTGGGGGCAGTGCCCGGCATCGAGCCAGGCCACCTCTGCCTGGGGGCAATAGACATGGCAGCGCTCGGCGCGCGCCACGCTCATCCAGGGGTCGGCGGTACCCCACATCAGGTATAGGGGGCGGTGCAAATCCTGAAAAAGCTGATCCAGTCGTCGGCCGGGGGGGGACTTGAAGACGGAGGCAAATACCCCCTGGGCACCCTTATCCCAGGCCGGCCGGTAGATGTCCTCCACCAGTTGGTCGGTGACTGCCGTGTGATCTTTATAAACCCGGTGCAGAATGCGGCGGATGACGGTGCGGTTGCGCATGTAGGCAAACAGCAGCCAACTGCCCACATCGACAATGCCGGGCAGTTGCATGATCTGACGCTGGAAACCGCCGAGTCCCTGGGGCTTGACGGCATCTTCCCCTACAGGGCCAGCACAGTTGAGCAGCATGACTCCTTGTACCCAGTCGGGGCAATCAACTCCGAAGCAGAGCACGGCGTAGCCCCCCAGGGAATTGCCAGCGACAAACACAGGCTCTCCCACCACCTGGCGCACGAAATCATAGAGCTGATCCCGCCAGAGTTCGCCGGTATAGGTGAGGGCGGGTTTTTGGGAGCGGCCAAACCCAAGCATGTCAATTGCCCAGACCCGGTGGTCTTGGCTGAGATCGCGGATGTTCTTGCGCCAGTGGTCGGTGGAAGCTCCAAAGCCATGGACAAGCACGACGGGGGGGCCACTCCGGCCGGCTGTGACGTAGTAGACCTGCCATCCCCGCCATGTCCACAGATGCCCTTGGGGGCCTAGGGGCGCGGCGACAGTCTCGGACATCTGTGTACTGTTCACCGGGACTCCTCCTGAGGGATAGCAAGGGTTCTTAATCTATCTTTACACAGTCTCAAACTCACGGCGGCTGCCGTAGACCGTTAAGACCCGGGCCAACCCACTCACCTCCAGCAGTTGCAGCACCAACGGCCGGGGCGCAATCACACTCGCCTTGCCCCCCAATCCCTGAACCTGTTTGACGCAGGCCACCAGGGCACCCAGGCCACTGCTGTCCACAAACTCCACGGTTCCCAAGTCGATCCCCAGATGACACGGCCGGCCGGCCACGGTTTCCTGGCACTGGGCTTTAAAGGCTGCGGTACTAGCCGCTTCTAGGCGAGTAATGGGGATTTGCAGGACTTGGGGGGGATCGCCAAAGGTCTCGGTGGTCGTCGGAACCAGGATGACAGTGTCCATGAAGCCAGCCCTAGGGTTTGCTGTGCGCCGCGTCTAGAAATCGATGCTATCAGGCGTGCGGGGGAAGGGGATCACATCCCGAATATTCCCCATGCCCGTCAGGAACTGCACGAGGCGCTCAAAGCCCAGACCAAAACCGGCGTGGGGCACGCTGCCGTAGCGGCGCAAATCCAAGTACCACCAATAGTTATCTAGGGCCAACCCCTGCCCCTGGATGCGGCGTTCCAGCACATTCAGCCGTTCTTCCCGCTGGGAGCCACCAATAATTTCCCCCACCCGCGGCACCAGCACATCCATGGCGGCCACCGTCTGCTCGTCGTCGTTGAGACGCATGTAGAAGGCTTTGATGCCCACGGGATAGTCGGTGACAATCACTGGCCTTTGGAACAAGACTTCCGCCAGGTAACGCTCGTGTTCCGACTGCAAATCCAGGCCCCATTCCACGGGGTATTCAAAGGGGTGATTGGCGTTTTGTAGGTGCCGGATAGCGTCGGTGTAGGTGATCCGTTCAAAGGGGGTTTGAATGATTTGCTCGGCAGTAGCCAGGACGGTGGGGTCGATCCGCTGGTTAAAGAAGGCCATGTCCTCCGGGCAGTGATCTAGGACGGCCTGAAAGACAAACTTGAGAAACGCCTCCGCCAAGTCCATGTCCCCGTGCAGGTCACAGAAGGCCATCTCTGGTTCGATCATCCAAAACTCGGCGAGGTGGCGAGAGGTGTTGGATTTTTCGGCCCGGAAGGTGGGGCCAAAGGTGTAAACCCGGCTGAGGGCGAGGGCCATGATCTCGGCTTCCAACTGACCGCTCACTGTCAAGTAGGCCGGCCGGCCGAAGAAATCCTGCTGGTAATCCACCCGGCCGGCCGGGGTGTAGGGCAAATGATCCAAGTCGAGGCTGGTGACGGTAAACATCTCGCCGGCCCCCTCGCAGTCGCTGGCGGTGAGGATTGGCGTGTGTACCCAGAGAAAACCCCGTTCCTGGAAAAAACGATGGACAGCCGCCGCACAGGCATTGCGCACTCGAAACATCGCCCCGAAGCTGTTGGTGCGCGGCCGCAGATGCCCCAGGGTGCGCAAAAACTCAAAGGAGTGGCGTTTCTTTTGGAGGGGATAGGTTTCTGGGTCAGCGGTGCCGTAAAGGGTGACCTGGGTGGCCTGGAGTTCCACCCGTTGGCCCTTGGCCGGGGAAGCCACCAGTTGACCCTGAATTTCCACAGCGGTGCCTGTGCCCAACCCATCCACGAGTTGCCGGTAGTTTGCCAGGCTGGGGTTGATGACCACCTGAAGATTAGCCAGACAGGTACCGTCATTGACCTCCACAAAGGTGAATTCCTTCAGCTCCCGGCGGGTACGCACCCACCCCTGAATTGTGGCCGGGGTGTCCGGCCGGCCGGTGGCCAGCAGGGCCGCAATGGTTTGACAGGTCATGGTGGCCTAACTCAGCATTTGTCCACGTGAGGGTATGCGTACTCTAGCTCAACCCTCTTCCTGCATTGGCTCGGCCGGCCGCTGTCCCCACGCGTTGCCGGAGTTGGGTATCGTAGCGATAGTCCCTGCGCCCCCAGCCCCTATGGTCAAGCACACCCTGTCCGTCCTGGTGGAGGACGAAGCCGGCGTTCTCACCCGGATCGCGGGGCTGTTTGCCCGGCGCGGCTTCAACATTGAGAGCCTGGCCGTGGGGCCGGCCGAGCAAGCCGGGGTGTCGCGGATCACGATGGTCGTGCCGGGCAGCGAGCGGGACATTGAGCAACTCACCAAGCAACTCTACAAGCTGATCAACGTCCTCAAGGTGCAGGACGTCAGCGAAATCCCCTCGGTGGAGCGGGAGTTGATGCTGATCAAGGTCAATGCCACAGCAGAAACCCGCTCGGAAATTGTGGTGATTGCCCAGATTTTCCGGGCGCGGGTGGTAGATGCGGCGGAGAGTTCCCTCACCCTGGAGGTCACAGGCGATCCGGGCAAGATGGTAGCCATTCAGCAAATGCTGCAAAAGTTTGGGATTAAGGAAATTGCCCGTACTGGCAAGATTTCCCTAACCCGTGAATCTGGGGTCAATACTGAATACCTCAAAATGATGGTGACGCCGATCGGCAACCTCTCTTGAGGGACTACTGGTTCATCTTCTCCAGAACGGCGACGGCCGAAGGGGAAGAACGGGTCAGGTAGTTAAATATCCAGAACTTGATTAGGGAGTCGAGAATCACGGGCACTGTGGCAATAAAAGTATAGATTGCGGCCTGGTTTTCCGCGAGGCCGAAATGTCTCGCCGTTCCGCCTAGGAGTACCTCCCAACCCTCGGCAGAGTGGAACCCAACAAACAAGTCCGTGGCGAGAATGAGAATAAAAACCTTAGTCGGGTCATTCAAATTCTGAAACACGCGCTCGATGAACTGCCGCAGTAGGCGCAGGCGCGGCCGGCCGTTGACCGCTAGGGCAATAAAGGTGAGTAACCCACATAGATCGGCGGCCAGGTTAGCCAGACCATCCAAACTCCGGGTGCTGTACTTGTGAAAAATTTCCTGAGCTTTGGCTTGGAGCCACGCTTCGCTCGGACGGCGCGCCTCACCCTCACCCGTCTCTCCTGTGGGTAGAGCCAGGGTTTCCATAAACTCCAGAGCCTCCTTGAGTTGGCTGAACTCCTCTAGAGCCTCGGTACGAAATTCCGGATTGAGGCCCATGCGCTGGTTGAAATCCACCACCTGTTGGGGGTAGCGCTCGACATACCAGTTCACCAAAGGCCCAAACACCAGGTTTTTCATGCTGATCTGCACCAGCAGGGGAATGGTCAGGAGAACCAACAGGAATTGCAGGGCCACGCGACTTTGCTGGCGTTGAAAGCGCAGCCGCCGCACCACCTCGGCCTCATAGTCGGCGCGCAACTCGCGACTGATTTCGCCAACGGTGCCAAACAGGGAGGCTGAGGGGGCAAAGAAAGCGGCCCCATCCGAGTCCATGGCTGTCGCCGGAACCTCTCGGGGTGGAGCAGGCTGAACCACAGGAGGATCGGGATCGAGGAAGTCGGCCGGCCGGTAGCGGGCCAGGACAGTCTCGATCAGTTGCAGTTGCCCTAGGGCATTGTCTTTTTGGTCGGGCGGGGGCGCGACCGCATCGACCCAGGGGGCACTCAGGCGAAACTGTGCCAAGTTGAGGCGGAGGGTGAGTAGGTATCGGTCCAGCTTGGGCTTGAAGTAGCTATAGGCGCCCCCCTGCTGCTCGGTGTCGGGGCTGAGTCGCTGGCCGCCAAAGTGGTGTGTCTCGAGGGCTTGAATCGCTTGAGCCGCTTCATAGGCCCGCTCCAAGGCCGCGGTGGCACGGCGGGTCATCCAGCCATCCAGACGTTTCCACCAGGCATTAGCCATCGCCGCGATCCATCTCCACAGACTTGCTTCTCATCCTAGGACAGAGATTTCCGGAAAAGTTGGGGCAGGACGGACAACCAAGAGACGACCTAGAGTTGTCTATCTCAGACACAGGAGTTAGGATTCATGAAGAAAAATCAAGCCCTGTTGTGGTGAATCTCCTATGGCCAATCCCCTGCGAGCTGCGCTTGAACTGGCCACAAATGAGGAGTTGCGGGAGTTAACCCAGATTCTATTTGCCCGGCGCTTGAATCCTTTCGATTACCTCTACACACCCCATCCCCTGACGGTACAGGCCCAGGATCGGGGGGCATGGTTGGATGCCCTGGAGAACCGATTCCAGTTTCTGGCGGCGGACGGATTGACGGTGTTGCGAGGCCAAGCCAACCGGGTGTCTTACCACCAGGTTCTGGTGCGGGTTTGCCATTACCTGAAATTACCCTGTGATGCCAGTCTGTCGGTGATCGACCTAGAGTCAGAAATTTTTCTGCACCTGTTGCAGCGGTCGTGGCAGCGACTGCCTGCTACTGAACGCCGCACGCTGGATACTCAGGTGACCGAGGCCATTGGCCAATCTCCTCTGGCCGAGTCTCTGCCAGGGCCGTGGCGACAGCAACCCCTACGCCTACTCCTGGGGAAGGGCAGTGTGGTGGCGGTAGGCACGGTGGTGCGTTCCCTGGTGCTCAAGCAGGTGGTGCAGCAGTGGGCCGGCCGGCTGGCCCAGGAAGGGGTGTCCCAGATGGCCCGGCGGGGGGTAGCTCTTGCGACAGCGCGCTACACCGCGGTGCGGGGTGCCCTGACGTTCCTGGGGCCGGTGCTATGGGGCTGGTTCTTAGCGGAACTGGGCTGGAGTGGGATTGCCACCAATTACAGCCGGATTATTCCTGCTGTGTTCGCTCTCGCCCAGATCCGTCTACTGCGGGATGATGGCCTCGACTGGGCTACCGCCTAATCACCGGGAGCCAACCTGGATTTGGCCCACATTTCAGGCGGGTCTAGTCGCCCTACCCTTTTCGGCATTACTGGGTTTAGGGGCTTGGCTGGCGGTGATTATAGGCTGCGGCCGGCCGGATCGATATATCTGGGGTAGTCGTACTGAGTTCAGACTATGGGGCTTGTGGGCCGGATTGTTGGGCCTGTCGGTGGTAACGGCCGGCCGGCCGGGGGATGCCTTCCTGGGTATCTGGAATTTTCTGCCCTTTGTCCTGCTCTATGCCACCGGACGGGGGGTGGTGACGACGGCCGGCCGGCGGGAACGGTTAGCCTGGCTGTGGCTGGGAACCTCTGGGATGATGGCCCTGGTTGCCTGGGGACAGCGGTATCTGGGCTGGCGAGGCCAGTTCCTGGGTTTAGTGGATTGGACGCCAGAGAGTCAGCAGCGAGTCAATAGTCTGTTTATCGACCCGAACATTTATGCGGGCTACACGGTACTCAGCCTGGCGCTGGGCCTGGGACTGGCAGCCCATGTGGCCCTCAAGGTGGGCTGGCGCACTAGGGCCTTTGCCCAGGTGATCGGGCTACTGTTGCTCAACATGGGAGGGCTACTGCTGACTCGCTCGATCAATGGCCTGGCGACGGCTCTGCTAACGGCCGGCCTAGGGGCGCTTCTCCAGGGCTGGGTCTGGTTAGTGGGGCTTGTGGGTTTAGGGGGTCTGGCGATTGGGGGTGCAGCCCTCGGCCCACCCTGGCTCCATCAACCCCTACGGGGACTGCTGCCCGCTGTGCTCTGGCAGCGGCTGGCGGACTACCCCACTAAGCTCAGTCAAGGGAACAGCCGGGTTGACCAGTGGCTAGCCGCTTGGAGTCTGAGTGAGGTGCGCCCCTGGACGGGCTGGGGCTTGCGCAACTTCCCGGAGGTCTACCGCGCCCTCACCCAGCACACGGTCAACCATCCCCATAACTTGGTGGTGATGCTGATCGTAGAAACCGGCCGGCCGGCCGCCCTGCTGCTGGTGGGATTGGTGGGTTGGCAGGTCTACCGGGGCAGTCGCTGCCTGTCTCGTCAGGATCCTCTGTTCACGGGTTTTTGGCTGGCGTTTGTGGCCACGACCCTCTTCCATCAGTTGGATGTGCCTTTATTTGATAGCCGGATCAATGCTCTGGGGTGGCTGCTGCTGGGGATCACGGCCGGCCGGGCCGATGCGTCAAGGGCTGAAGGCATATAGCCGATTAGATTAGGAATACGACACTCTATTTCCACAGTAAGCACGGACA
>JACYLR010000046.1 GCA_015272465.1 Gloeomargaritaceae cyanobacterium C42_A2020_066 | reverse complement strand
TTGTCCGTGCTTACTGTGGAAATAGAGTGTCGTATTCCTAATCTAATCGGCTATAAGCTCCAGGTTCGAGATCGCACCCAAGCTGCCATCTATGCCCTACAGCATGGCTTGATTAACCCTGCCAGCGCTGGCACAACCCCCAAACCCTAGGGGTACAGGGGTTCATCAACTGGGTCTGAACCCAAGACCTGGGTTGCCTATTGTTGGCTGGGGCTGTGGGTTGAACGCACCTGGAGTTCCTTGAGCTGCCGGGGATCGACCTCTGCCGGAGCATCTGTCAGAAGACAGCGGGCCTGTTGGGTTTTGGGGAAGGCCATCACGTCCCGAATCGAGCCTTCACCGGCGAGCAGCATCACCAGGCGATCCAGTCCATAGGCGATGCCACCGTGGGGCGGTGCGCCGTACTCTAGGGCCTCTAGGAGAAACCCAAACTGGCTCTGGGCTTCCTCTGATGCGAGGCCAATTAACGAAAAGATTTGTTCCTGGACATCCCGGCGATAGTTCCGCAGGCTGCCACCGCCAATCTCAATTCCGTTCCAGACGAGGTCGTAGGCTAGGGCGCGGGCTTCCTTGAGATTGCCTAGATCGTCGGGATGGGGTGAAGTGAAGGGGTGATGGAGGGCCTCCAACCGGCCGGCCTCTGGGTTCCACTCAAACAAGGGAAAGTCCACAACCCACAACAGGGCGAGGGCGTGGGGGTCGATCAGGCCCAACTCGTGGCCCAGGGTCAGGCGCAGCCGATCCAGACACTTGTTGACTAGGCCGGCCGGCCCTGCTCCAAACAACAACAGATCGCCGGGCTGGGCTTGGGTGCGAGCCAAAAGTTGGGCCTTTTGTTCAGGACTAAGGTTGTCCTTGATAGCACCAATCGTATCGAGATCCCCGTTCTCGCGCACCCGAATGTAGGCAAGGCCCTTGCCCCCGGCCTCACTCACCACCCGGAACAGGTCGCCGCCGGGCTTAATACGAACATTGGAGATGCGCTCATTACCGCCGGGAATGGGTAAGACCTTCACCAAGCCGCCCGTGGCCACGGCATCCTGAAACACCCGGAACCCAGAACCCGCCATCAGGTCAGAGACATTCACCAACTCTAGGCCAAAGCGGGTGTCGGGGCGGTCGCTGCCATAGCGATCCATCGCTTCGGCATAGCTGAGTCGAGGGAAAGGCTGGGGCAGGTCAATCCCTTTGACGGTACGGAAAATATGGCAGACGAGCGCCTCGTTCAGATTGAGGATGGCTTCCCGATCCAAGAAGCTCATCTCCATATCCAATTGAGTAAATTCGGGTTGACGGTCGGCGCGCAGGTCTTCGTCGCGGAAGCAGCGGGCAATCTGGTAGTAGCGGTCGCAGCCAGCCACCATGAGCAGTTGCTTGAAGAGTTGGGGGGATTGGGGCAGGGCGTACCACTGCCCCGCGTTGACCCGTGAGGGCACCAGGTAGTCCCGCGCACCTTCCGGTGTCGAGCGGGTGAGGATCGGGGTTTCTACCTCCAAGAATCCAGCCTGCTCCTCCAGGAAGGTACGCATCGCCCGGACAACCCGATGGCGCAGCCGCAGGTTGTGCTGCAACTGGTCACCGCGCAGATCTAAGTAGCGATAGTGCAGGCGCAACTCCTCCCGAACTGAGTCATGCTCCCCACTGACTGCGAAGGGCAAGGGCCGGGCCGGATTGAGCAGGATGAGTTGGTCGGCGTAGAGTTCCACTTCGCCCGTGGGTAGGCGGGGGTTCTCGGAACCGGCCGGCCGCAGGCTGATCTGACCCACCACCTGGATCACCGACTCGGCTTTGAGATCCTGAGCTAGGGGATAGGACTCGGGTGTGCGCTGAGGGTCACTGACCACTTGGATGCGACCACTGTAGTCCCGCAAATCCAAGAAAATGACGCCGCCGTGATCCCGGAGGTGCTCCACCCAACCGCAAAGGGTGACCGTCTCGGCCTGATGGCTGGCTCGCAGTTCGCCGCAGAGATGGGTGCGCATAGCCCGGTTGGGGTAAGACTTAGAGGTGAGTAAGGCAAGCAATCGGCAACCGGTCGGAACGGTCACATCCAACCATCCTAACCTGTGCCTCCGCTCCCATCCGTCTGCAAAGCCCTAACCCAGCCGCAGATCCATCGGCCGGCCGGCGGCGTACTCTTGAGGTGGCACGGTATTGCTCGGCAAGCAGGATGGGTCTATGGACGGGCATTCATGGCAACGACGGTACTTCACCCATGGGCTGGTGGGCCTGCTGAGTGTTGGCCTGGGCCTCAGTTTCCATCCGAGTCAGGCGGCCGGCCGGCCGGTGGATCCGATTCAACAGGTGGAAAACACCTGGCGAGACCGCTACGAGAAGTATCTCAAACTGCGGTTTGAAGGCCAGACCCAAGCCTCACCCCAGGTGGCAACCACCCTCTGGAAACGGGGACTGGTGGCCCAACAGCAACCTGCCGTTCTGTATCTCCAGCCCAAGCCGGAGGGCCTCACCCTCTACTTGGTGTTGCCCAACGGCGTACCCATACAACGGCAAGTACCAGAAGCTAACCCGGCCGCCCTGGAAACGGAAGTACGGCAGTTGATGTTGGCCATTCGCGACCCCCGCCAACGCAGCCAAGACAGCTATCTCCCCGCCGCCCAAACCCTGCATCGCTGGCTGATCGCCCCCATTGAGGCTGAGTTAGAGGCCGCCGGCATCCGCGACCTGATCGTCTGCCCCGGCGAGGGCCTCCGCACCCTGCCCTATAGCGTCCTCCACGATGGTCAACAGTTCCTGATCGAGCGCTATAGCGTCACCCGGATGCCAGCCTTTAGCCTGACCAACACCCGCTACGACGGTGTCCGCCAAGGACGAATCCTGGCCATGGGGGCTTCCCAGTTCCGAGACCAAACGCCCCTGCCGGCGGTACCTGTAGAGTTGAAGACGATCGTCGGTCAACTCTGGCCCGGCCGGGTGTTTCTCAACCGGGACTTTACCATTGCCAACCTCACCCAGCAGCGGCTCCGTCAACCCTACGAGATCGTCCACCTCGCCACCCATGCCGATTTCAACAAGGGCGTACCCCAGGACTCCTACATCCAATTCTGGGACCGACGGCTGACCCTGGATCAACTGGGACAGATTCCCTGGCGAAACCCACCCCTAGAACTGCTGGTGTTGAGCGCCTGTAACACTGCTGTGGGCGATAAGGATGCGGAATTGGGGTTTGCTGGCATGGCCGCCCAAGCTGGGGTTAAAACCGTCCTCGCCAGCCTCTGGTACGTCAGTGATGAGGGCACCTTGGCCCTGATGACCGAGTTCTATCGGGATCTGAAGGCCACCCCCGTCAAAGCTGAAGCCCTGCGGCGTGCCCAACTGGCCCTCCTGCGGGGAGAAGTGCAACTCACCGATGGTCAACTGGTGCGGGCCGGCCGGCGGGGCGGCATCCCTCTCCCCCCTGAATTGGCCAACGCGGGGGGCCGAAGTCTCGCTCATCCCTACTACTGGGCTGCCTTTACCCTGATCGGTAGCCCTTGGTAGCCCTTGGTAGCCCTTGAACGATCCTGGGCACTCGCAACCCTGTCGGGGAAAGTTGCTAAGCTGGTGTGTGCTGTGTCAAAAAAGCACAGCTTTCTTGTTGTGCCTAGGTCGTAACCCCTATGGTTTATGTGACGTACCAAACCCGGTTGTCCATCTTTATTGATGGCAATAACATGTTCTACGCCCAGCAAAAGAATGGTTGGTTTTTTGATCCACGCCGTGTCTTAGAGTACTTTACCAAAGCCCCGGAAACCACACTCATTAATGCGTTTTGGTATACCGGTATCAAGGACTATGGTGATCAGCGAGGATTCCGAGATGCGCTGATAAACCTGGGGTTTACGGTACGCACCAAGCTGCTCAAGGAATACCATGATGACCATTCCGGTCGCTACTTTCAGAAGGCGAATCTAGATATTGAAATCGTCGTGGACATGTTCAACACGGTCAATCAGTACAACCGGGTCATTCTATTTAGTGGGGATGGGGATTTTGAGCGGGCCATGGAATTACTGCGCTCCAAAAACACCCACATTATTGTGGTCTCCACGGAGGGTATGATCGCCAGGGAACTGCGCAATGCGGCTGACCGCTATATCGATCTAAATGACCTGCGGCCTTACATCGAGAAACTGGAGTATGGCCAACAGTCGCCAGCCATCACCCCCGTGAGACCCGAGATTCTCTGAGGCCGTCAGCCGCCCCCAAACACCTCAATGCCCTCGAACACACAAACCGGGGAGCCATGACCCACCCGGATGGCCTGGTTGGGTTCGCCTTTGCCGCAGTAGGGGGAACCGAACATCGCCCAGGTTTGGGGACCACCCACGCGGCTGAGGCGGTTCCAGAACTCCAGGGTGGTTCCCCGATAGTTGGGGTTGCGGAGTACCTCCGTCAACTGACCGTTCTCGATGCGGCGGGCGTACTCGCAGCCAAACTGGAACTTGCGGCGGTAGTCGTCGATAGACCAAGAGCGGTTGGCCTCCATGTAAATCCCTGCCTCAATGGGGGCAATCACCTCAGCTAAGCTGCCTTCACCGGGTTCCAGGTTGAGGTTAGCCATACGGTCGATGGGTGGCCGGTTCCAGGAGCAGGCGCGGGCGCAGGCTACTCCCGGCAGCCCAGAGCGGGCCTGACTCTCCAGGCTGCCCAACCCCCGCAGCAGGACGCCCTCCCGAATCAGGTACTCCCGGCCGGCCGGCACGCCTGTGTCGTCAAAGGGGTAGCTGGCCAATTCGCCGGGTACTGTTGGGTCGAAGGTGACATTCATCAGCGGCGAGCCGTACTGGAGATGGCCAAAGTCGGCCGGCCGGACAAAGCTGCTGCCAGCGTAGTTGCGCTCGTCCCCCAGGATGCGATCCAGTTCCAGGGGATGGCCGATGCTCTCGTGGATCTGGAGCATCATCTGATCCGGAGCCAGCACCAGGGTGGTGGTGTCGATGGGGCATTCCGCTGCCTGGGCCAGTTCCAGGGCCTGCTCTCCGATCTGGGTCACCCGGTTCCAGAGGTCGGGGCTGAGGAAGCACTCTAGGCCGCCCTGATAGCAGCGGGCCACCATGCCATTATCAGAGCGTTGTTGTACCACCGCCCCCACTTGGGACGTCGCTTCGTAGTGGGTGAGGGTATGCAGCACGCGTTGATAGATATCCGCTCCGTCCGTGGTCAGCCACCAGGTTTCGGCTTCCGTGGTGGTCAGATTGGCAATGGTGCGGACAATCTGGTCAGAAACCCGCAGGTGCTCGCAGATCTGGGCCAACAGGTCGTTGATCTCCCCGGCAGACAGGCTGGTCAGGGATCTTTGGTAGGGGCTGAGGTAGCGACCCTGGGCGGCCGGCCGGGGCAGGGGGGTGGCGGGTATTCCCCAATCCTGAGCCGCTTGGGCTTGCTGGTAGGCCATCTCCGCCGCCTGTTGCAGGCCGGCCGGGTCGAGGCGGTTGGTGGCCCCATAGCCCATCTGCCCCGCGACCCAGACTTCGACCATGGCCCCCCAAGTCGTAGTTTGGCCGTTGCGCTGGGGTTTGCCATCCCGCAGGGTACGGTCGGTTTGGGTTTCCCGGACGATGCGGAGGCCCATCCAGTCAGCCGGTACCTCTAGGTTCGCGAACAGGCGGTGGGGGTCAAGATCGGGGGGGGCAACGGCCAGGGTCATGGTCACGATCCACGGGCAGGTCTGACTGGATTCTACTCAAGCAGCCCCCCGGCCGGCCGGGGTCAGTAGCGCACCCGTGGGTCTACCAGGGCGGTGAGGACATCAATGGCCAGGCTGAGCACCACCACCACCAGACCAAAGAAGACGACAATGCCCTGCACGGTGGGATAGTCCCGCAGGCTGATCGCTTCATAGAGGCGGTTAGCCAGGCCCGGCCAGGAAAAGGTGACTTCGGTGAGTACAGCCCCACCCAACAGGGACGCCAGGGTGAGTCCCAGAATCGTGATCACCGGGATCAGGGCATTGCGGAGGGCGTGGTTAACCAAAATTCGCCGCTCAGGGATGCCTCGGGCGCGGGCTGCCTCCACGTAATCTGCCTGGAGAGCTTGGCGAAGGTTGACCCGGACAATCCGCTCAAAAATGCCGCTGAGTACCAACCCCAGGGTGAGGCTGGGCAACAGCAGGTGGCGCAAGCTGGTAGCGAGTTGGTCGAGGTTCCCGGTGAGCAAACTATCCAGGACGTACAGCCCCGTCGGGCCGGCCGGGGGAAGTCCCTGCACGGGATAGCGCGTCCCCAGAGGCAGCCAACCCAAGTTGACGGCAAACAGAAGTTGGGCCAACATCCCCACCCAAAACAGGGGCAGGGCATAGGTGACGATGCTGAACAGCCGGCCGGCCAGATCCAGGCCCGTACCCGGCTTGGCCCCGGTGAGGATACCCACAGCTATACCCAGGCCGGCTGCAACCCCAAAGCTGGCCATCGCCAATTCCACCGTGGCGGGCAGGTGTTCGCCGATGATCTGCACTACGGTTTGGCCCTGGTCGGTGAGGGAATCGCCTAGATCAAAGCGAAGGAGGTTGCCCAGGTAGGCCAGATATTGCAGGAATAGAGGTTGGTCGAGGCCCAATTGGGTGCGTAATTCAGCCCGCACGGCTTCGGGAACCCGCCCCCCAAACATGGCATCGACGGGATCGCCGGGAGTGGCACGCAGTAGCAGAAACACCACGGTCACGACTGTCCAGAGCATCAGGGGGGCCAAGAGCAACCGGGTGAGGATGTAGGCTTGGAGGGCTTGCCAGCGGGCCATTGACTGTTGGGGTGGGGGCAATCCTGGTATGGTACGACACCCACAACCTGGGACTATCACTGGTCAAGCCATTGTCCAACCAAGAACGTGATAGGCGGCGACAGAAACCTCAGTCACCCGCCATCGGACTGTAGCTGTTGCAATACTCTGCAAACCCAACCATCCTCGTAAGGATTGCTCAACTTGGTTGGCATCATCCTCAGCATTGTCCCCAACTGCATCAAGTGAGGTTTGGCTTGCATTCAACCAAAACTCAGGAGCGGCATCGGTGAAGTCCTCAAGGCCCCAGACGAAAGGCAGTGGGGCCAGTTCTGTTTCGCTCGTCTGTGCGAAGCCTACTGTGAGGTACGGGGCATCACTGGCCAGGAGCTTGCCCATCGCGGCACTGTCAAGCGGGTGGTGGATGGCGGTGGTAATGCCCAGTCAATGCTGGATGTGATTGCGGCGCTGGATTGGGAGCTGAAACTAACGTTCCTAAAGGTGGAAGCAGAGGATGTGGACTTGACGTGAGTATTAGATCCAGAAGTGTTGAAAGAGAGATTAAAGCTACAAAAAAGGGACAGAAAATGGTATG
>JACYLR010000096.1 GCA_015272465.1 Gloeomargaritaceae cyanobacterium C42_A2020_066 | reverse complement strand
TAACAGCTCTTGATCATCTAATAGTCATTTCACTACATCTTTATTACTACCAAAGAGTGCGGTGAATCTTCTCATAATGAATTGGTGGCAATATAGGTGTCTTACCTACATTTCTCACAAAGAACGGAGAATTTGAACATGCTTTTCTAACCTTTTTCATCTGGCATTTCCAATGATATTAGCAAATATAGCCCATCAACAGCAGATGTCAGTCTTAATGTTTCCTGACTCTACGAATGATCCTTACCGACTTCAAATTCGGCTTAATTTCCGCACCTGTCAAGAAATGCCTCGGCCTGATCCAGATGAGCTTGGAGCTTGGTTCTATCCAGGCGCGCCACCAGCTTGGCCATGACTGCCAGTCGGGGATTGGCGGCGAAGAAGTCCCGGTGTTTGGCCACAAACCGCCAGTAGAGACCATCCCAGACCCCACACCAGCGGCCGGCCGGGAAGTCACTCATTTTGCGAATGTAGTTAGAGCCGCTCAGGTAGGGCTTGGTGGTGATCAGCCCCCCATCGGCGTATTGGCTCATGCCGTAGACATTGGGCACCATTACCCAGTCATAGGCATCAATGAAGAGTTCCATAAACCACTGGTAGACCGCGTGGGGATGGATTTCGCAGAGTAGCATCAGATTCCCCACGACCATCAATCGCTCAATATGGTGGCAGTAGGCTCCGGCCAGTACCCGCCGAATCACCGTGTCCAGGGGATCGATCCCCGTTGTCCCCCGATAGAAACTCTCCGGTAAGGGGCGGTGATGGTTCCAGAAGTTGCGATTGCGTTGGTTAACCCCCTCCCGCAGGTAGATCGCTCGCATAAACTCCCGCCAGCCGATGATTTGCCGAATAAAGCCCTCCAGGGCATTGAGGGGCACCGGGTGCGTATCGGCATAGGCCAAGGCTGCGTCGATCACCTGCTGGGGAGTCAACAGACCCGTGTTCAGCATCGGTGTCAGGACACTGTGGAACAGGACGGTTTCCTGCCCCACCATGGCGTCCTCGTAATCCCCGAACAGGGCCAAGCGGTAGGTTAAGAAATCCCCTAGCCATGCCTCTGCTTGGGCGTGGGTGACTGGGTAGAGGCCCTGCTGACCGTCCCCTGGGTGATCGCCAAAGTATCGGGCGACGTAGACTACTGCCTCCGGGGTGAAAGGATTAGGGGCCACCTCGGCCGGCCGGGGAATGGCTAGCCCCCGCGGGATTTTCTTGCGGTTCTCCGGGTCAAAGCTCCACTTGCCGCCCACGGGTTTGCCGCCATCGATCAAGATCTGGAGGCGCTGGCGCTGGGCTATGTAGAAGGAAGTCAGGTTATAGCGTCGCTGATGGGCAAAGAAGGCGTCGAGCCAGTCGGGGGTACTGAGAAACTTGGGCGTGTTGAGTACACAGGCGCGCAGACCCCAATGGCGTGTCCAGCGAGCCAGTCGCCGACTGAGGATGTCGTCCACCGGATCAGCCCAATAGACCACCTCAATCCCCGCCTGACGCAGGGGGTTGAACAGGTAGGCCATCTGGGGATCGGCCTGGTATTCCAGGTAGTGCACTGTGTAACCCTGGGCACGCAGCCGTTCCTGGTAGGCCCGCAGTGCCGCCCGATGCAGGATCAGTTTCTGTTTATGAAAACGGGCGGGGTAATGGTAGTCCCGGAAAAAAAGCTGCTCTTCCACCAGAAACACCGGCCGGCCGGCTTGGAGTCCGGGGTGCTGGGCAAACAGTTGATCCGGAAAAACAACGGTGGCGTCCCTGGTCATAACGGGCAAGCATTCTCATTGCACGGGCAGAGCAAGCCCCACGGCCTCCTGGAGGTTGGCGTGGTCGAGCTTGGTGGCCCGCAAATCCACCCCCACTAGCCGCGCCGCCCGTAGATCCGCCCCGGTCAGGTCAGCCCCCTCCAGATGGGCTGCGTCCAAACGAGCGCCCTGGAGCTTAGCCAGGTTTAACTGGGCTGCGTAGAGATTGGCGCCCTTCAGGTCAGCCCCGCCGAGTTGGGCCGCGCTAAGGTTGGTCTGCTCTAGGTTGGCTCCCGCTAGGTTGGTGCCCTGGAGATTGGCACTGGCCAGGTTAGCGCCGCGCAGGTTGGCCCCACTCAAATTGGCCCCGCGCAGATTCACACCCTTCAAGTCCCGGCCGGCCAAGTCGGCTCCCGCCAGGTTACAGCCCACGCACTTGCGCCGCTGGGTGAGTCGATCCAGATTTTTGGAGGGCGCACTGACCAGTACGGTTGTCGAGTCGGCTGCATCGGGCACCAGAACCCGCAGGGCCGCATAGGTCAGGCCAAGGCCACTGACACTCAAGCTGGCGGTCACCAAGGCCACGATCCACGGCCGATTCCAGGGCCGGGTGGGGGGCGCGGCCGGCCGTACCTGATGCAGGGCCTGGTAAATATATTCCGCGGGAATCTGGGCTTCCCGGCCGGCCTGGAGCAGGTCATCGATAGAGTAGCCGCCCGGTTGATCCTGCTGTTCCAAATGAAGGCGGGCGGCGCGGGCAAATACGTCAGCAGCCAGAGATTCAGGAATCCGGGGGGTGGGTGAGTCAGTCACGGCCGGCCGGGGGACTACTGCTCCTAGCTTAAATGAACTGCGCTGAGGGTGACGGTCTGGTGGGGGATGAGCATACGCGACGGCGGAAGCAAAAAAAGAGGCTGACGGGAGAAGACCCATCAGCCTGGCGTGTGTTAATTGACGTGTGAGGTGATGAACTTAGAAGGTGAACGTGGAACGGACGGTGTAGACCCAGATTGCATCGTTGTTGGCATTTCCTTCGGGGTTGATAACCACAAAGAAACCAGGGGTGATGCGCAGGTTTCGGTTGATTTGGAACCGGTAGAGACCTTCGATGTGGATGGGAGTATCATTGTTCTCCCGTAGCACTGTACGAACCTGGTTATTGTTGCGAACAATTTGACCAGAATCGTTGCTGGTCACGTAGGGAGGCAGACCAACAATGATGCCACCTAGGTCACCCTTGCGACCGAAAGGGTCAGGGAAGCCGAACTGAAGGGCTGCCGTAATAGTTTCAGCGGTATCTCCCTTACGAGTCGTATTCGTCGAAGAGACGGCGTTTGCAAGAGCTTCAGACCAGGTATAACCGAACCAGCCAGAGAGAATGAACTTGGGAGTTGCGTCCCACTGGAAACCCAAGTTAATCAGGTTGGCTCCCGTAGGAATATCAGTGCCCTGGGCAGCACCGAATGGGTCAGCGGCGTAGTCTGTCCCAGTCGAGTTGGTTAGGTTAACCAGACTTGGGCTGCCATCGGTACCGGTTGCATAGACCCTGGCATAACCAACCCCAAACTTAAAGTTCTTGACTGGCTTGACATCAAGCAGAACAGTCGCAGCAGAGGTAGAACCCAGGAAACCAGCATCCGGATCGGCAGCACCACCGGTACCCCCGTTGGGAGCGAGGTAGGAGGCCGACAGGGTGAACACGGGGCTGAAGGTGTAGCTGATCATGGCACCCACGCCAGCTACGCTACCTGCCCGATAGAAAGACTGGTTGAAGCGGCCAAACCGGGAGATGGCGCCGTTGCCGCTGCTATTGAAAGGGCTGTAGGTTTCGTAGAACTCGTTGAGGTTACCCCCCAAGGCGGCAATCCGCACCTTACCCTTACGGTTATCAAAGGGAAACTCGTAGAACAAGCGGTCAATTTGAACAGCCCCACCCGTAGTGCTGTCGAAGGCTAGACGACCTTCGTTGGTTCCCGTCGCTGTATTGAGGTTGGGGATATCACCCATGTTGAGGCGGGTCTTGAGCAAGTCCTGACCCGTGAAGCTGGTATCGAAGTTCAGACGTGCCCGATAACCAAAGAAGGTGTTGTCTTGAACCTCAGTCCGAGCAGTACCACCGGCCTCTTGGATGGAGTTGAGAGCACGTTCGGAACCGGCAGCACCACCCACATCGAAGATGACTTCCCCACGGAGCTTGGTGGTGGTGGAGAACTGCTGCGCTTCCAGGGTCGCTGTCCGGGCTTCCAGGCTGTCAACCCGACCTCGTAGAGTGGCCAATTCCGCCGCAAACATCTCTTGCAGTTTCTGCACCTTGGCCAATTCTTCCTTGGTGGCCAGAGGCTCCGTCGCTGCTGCAATCAGTTCATTGATCCGATCCAAGCAGGCATTCAAGCCAGCGGCAAACTCGTAGCGGGTCAGTGCCCGATTGCCCTTGAAGGTAGGTGGGTTGGTGGGATAACCGGCGATGCACCCATACCGCTCCACCAGGGATTGCAAAGCCAAGAAGGCCCAGTCGGTGGGCTTGACATCAGAAAACTCAGAAACCGAGGTGACTTGGGCTTGTTGTTGCGCCGCCCCTTGGCGGGTGTAGTCCTTGATCTGATCCAGGGTGGTCATCTGAGCCACCGCCGGCAGTCCATTCACCAACAGGGCAGCCCCCAGGGCGGCCGGCCCAACCATCACAGCTTTCCACAGGGAAGCATTCATTAGTGTTGACCTCACACCGAACGTAAACATTCTAACGCCAAAGCCTGGCATGCCCCGATCCTTGAAAGACGCAGGCCAGTCCTTATTGCCCCTATTCTAACCCCCGAAATGCCTGGGCGTCAACGGTGTAATCAGGTACAAATTGCGCTGTGAATGGGCGTCCGACCTGCATAGGTGCGAAGGCTACAGGGCTGGCAGCAAGGGCACCTTGGCCTATGCAGTGGCCCTCGTCGCCACCGCTTTCTTGCGCCTGATCAGGCTGAGGACATCTACACCTTAAGCCGGCCTTTACCTAAGCTTTACGTGACGATTCCCAGCCCACGCCCCAGCCCAGGCACAATATCAACAAAAGCCTAGAAGTCAAGCGTTTCCCTCAAGGTAGAGCTTATGGCCCTTAGTCGGCGTGCCTTCATGTACTTCCTGGGTGGCAGCTTAGGGGTTGTGGCTCTGCATCAGGTTTCTTCGGAGGCGGGTGCTCAGCCAGCGCGTAGCCCCAGGCTAACCTTCCAGCCTGTGCGTGGCCCTATGCCCCTTCCCACGGCCGGCTTGGCTCCCGCAGCCCAGAAGCAAGCCTACGCCACCTACGAGGTTTTGGATGACCTGGTGTTGCCGGAGGGGTTTACCTACGATGTGCTGGCGGCCTGGGGGGAACCCTTGGGGGATTCGCGGGTGGGCTACAACCACGATTACCTGTCGTATGTACCTACGGGTGCGAATCAGGGCTACTTGACGATCAACTTCGAGTACATCAGCGCTCGCACCTGGTTCGAGACCTTCGAGCCGGTGATCGGTAAGCGCTTACCCATCCAGTCCGTGCAGCAGGCGGTGGCAGCAACGGCCGGCCGGGGGATCAATGCTTTTGAATTGGCGGAGGCTGACCCCCTCAAGGCCCAAATTCGCCAGATCAGCGAAGAGGCCCTCACTGACCTGGGGATCGGTGTCATTTCGGTAGAGCAGGGCACCGATGGCCGCTGGCAGCGGATCAACCGGCCGGCCGACCGGCGGATCACGGGGCTGTCGGGCCTTCGAGATGGCCGCTATCTGAAAACCACAGGGCCGGCCGTCGCCATCTTCCGCAAAACCCAGGGCCGCGGCTATATCGATGGCTTGGGGGATCAGGTCATTGGTACCTTCGCCAACTGTGCCGGAGGTACAACGCCCTGGGGGACGGTGCTCAGTGCTGAGGAGAATTTCCACTTCCTGGTGCCGGAGCCGGTCTTTCCTGATGGGACGCCCTTGCCCCCCAGTGCCCGTACCTTCACGGTGGCGGACGGGGAGTTGGCGGGTCAGGGGAATGTGTTTGGCTTGGCGGGCCACAAGTACGGCTGGATTGTTGAGGTAGACCCCAGTAACCCCCAGGATTGGGGCACCAAACACACAGGGCTGGGGCGGTTCCGCCACGAGGCGGTGGGAATTCGAGTGATGCCGGGCAAACCCCTGGCCTTCTACTCCGGTTGCGACCGGCGGGGTGGGCATGTTTACAAATTTGTCAGTTGCGACCCCGTGCAAGACCCGAAGGACAAGCGCAATTCCCGGCTCCTGGAAAACGGCCGTCTGTGGGTTGCCAAGTTTCTGCCCGGAGGTCAGGGCCGCTGGATTCCTTTAGAACCGAATACACCCGTGGATCCAGACCTGCCTAGCGCGCTTGAGGGGGGGCTTCTGTTACTGCCTAGTGGCAAGGAAGCGCGCTACCTAGAGGTACGGGAGGATCAAGAGGTCACCGCCTACCGCCGCCAATTTACTCGTTTGGGCGATCTGTACGAAGGAGCGCCAGAGGAACGACTTGGGGCGATTCTGATCGATGCCCATTATGCGGCCAATGCTGCCGGGGGCACCTGTACGGCTCGCCCGGAGGACACTATGGTCGCTCCGGATGGCACTTTATTCATTACCTTTACCTCCGGCGCACCGAGTCAATTCGATGGTGGCCCTGATCGGCGGATTTTCCTGGGGCCGCAGGGCCAGACAGCCTATGAACCGGGGTGGGTTATGCGTCTCCAGGAAGCGAACAATGACATGACTGCTGACACCTTCACGTGGTCTGTCCTCGCCTATGGGGGAGAACCCTCATCGGGGGGGGCAGGGTTTGCGAACCCGGACAACCTGGAGGTGACCTCCACGGGCAATTTGTGGATGGTGACAGATATGTCGGGTTCCCGGATGAATGCTGTCAGGTCAGTGCCTAACATTGGCCGTTTTGGGAATAACGGCATCTGGGTGCTGCCCACGGCCGGCCGGGAGGTCGGTAATGCCTATTTGTTTGGACTGGGGCCGATGGATGCGGAAGTCACCGGGCCATTCTTCACCCCCGACCAGAAAACCCTATTTCTGGCTGTGCAGCATCCAGGGGAAATGGGGGGGACTCGCCAGGAGGGGGCAACCCGTGCGGTGACGATGCGGATGCTGACCACCGATGGCGAAGCCTTCCAGCAACTACGGCGGGTACCCGTTGGCTCGAACTGGCCTGCGAAAACCCCTAATGCCCCGCCACGGCCGGCCGTGGTGGCGGTGCGGCGGTTGGATGGCCAACCCTTTGCCTAGTCTTCGTCGAGGGGCAGGCCGCGACGGACGCGTCCGCGGGCAAAGTAACGGCCAAATTGCTTTTCGTAGAGTTCGTCCTCGTCCTGGGTTTCCACCCACAGATCCGAGCGGGCATAACTGACGCAGAGCAGGGCGTAGCCTTCGGCTTGCAGTTCCGTCGAGAGACCCAGGGCTTCGGGTTGGTGGAGTTCGCCTGAGCAGACCCGCACACCGCAAGTGGTACAGGCACCGTTACGGCAAGAAAAGGGCAGTTGAATCCCCTGGGCTTCCAGGCTGTGGAGGATGTAGCGATCGGCTGGCACCTCTGCCACATAGGTGACGTCTTTCTGGCGATGGTGGATGTGAATACGATAGGTATGGCCCATGGTGCCCCCCAGTGCCCTCCGGTTCTGTTAATATAGCCTGGCTGCTCTGGAGAGGTGGCCGAGTGGTTGAAGGCGCAGCACTGGAAATGCTGTTTAGGGGT
>JACYLR010000022.1 GCA_015272465.1 Gloeomargaritaceae cyanobacterium C42_A2020_066 | reverse complement strand
CACGGGCGGCGGGCCGCTGGGGGCAACAACCTTGTTGGTCTATTACATCTACGACCAAGCCTTCGCCCAGTTTGACTTGGGCTATGCGGCTGCTGCGGCCACAGTGCTGTTTGGTGCGGCGCTGAGTTTACTGGTTTGGCAGGGGCAGATTTGGGACAGTAGCCCCAAGTCCTAGGCAATCCAGGGGTAGGTTAAGGGTTAGCGCACTTTCCTACTGCAAGCGCAAAAATAGACTGGCCATCTTTAACAAATCTTTGTCATTCTGAGGGCAGCCCCCTCGCCGCGGTCACCTGAACGCCGTCACTATGGCTCCTGCACCGCCCCCCGACTCCAGCGATACCCCCCGGCCGGCCGGTCTGGCGCTTCTCCCCCGTTGGCTGGGCCTGGGTACCCGCAGTTACTTGGCCGGCCGGCCGGCCGAAGTCCCCGCTGTGCCGCCGCCCAGACCTGTGGAGTTGACCCAACTCCGGGATGGGCAGCCGCAATTGACCCTCCAACTTCTGGGCCAAGTGGAAGCCCTAGGTCAAACCACCGTACGCGCCCAGACAGCGGGGGTGGTGACCCGCATCGCCGTGCAACCGGGGGATCGGGTGCAGACCGGAACCCTGTTGGCCACCCTGGACGCCGCTGATCAGCAGGTCACCCTGGCTGAAGCGGAAGCTCGCCTGGCCCAGGCCCAAAGCGAACTGAAGGCGGCCCAAGCGCAGGAACAGGCGGCGGCGGACCAGTGGGTACGCACCCAGCAGTTAGTTGCCGAAGGTGCGCTTTCAGAACGGGCCTTAGTCGAAGCTAGGGCTGCCCAGGATAGTGCTCGCAGCGAACGCTTACGGGCTGCCGCCCTGCTGGCTGAAGCCGAAGCTGGCCCTCGGCGGGAGGAGATTGACAGCCAGCGCGCCCAGGTACGCGCCGCCCAGGCCACCGTCAACCAAGCCCGCCTTGCCCTCAGCCGCACCCGGATGCTCGCCACTATGGCCGGCCGGATTCAGACGCGGGTGGTGAGTGTGGGGGATCTGGTGGAGCGGGGAGACCCGGTATTTACCCTGGTGAGTGCCAACGCCCTAGAAGCCTACCTGGAAGTCCCGGAAACCGCGGCCGGCCGCCTCCAGCCCCAAACGTCTGTGAGCCTTACTGCCCGAAGTCTGCCCAACTGGCAGGGCCGGGGCATCCTGGTGGGTATCCTGCCGGCCGCCGAACCCAGTTCACGTCAGCAGCAGGTGCGGGTTGTCATTCTCGATCCGCCGCCCCAGTTGCTCTCTGGCATGGCCATTCAAGGGGAAATTCGCCAAGCGATGCCGGCCGGCCGAGGGCTGCAAGTGGAGCGAGACGCCCGGACCCGCCGGGGCAAGCAGTGGTTGATATAGCCGTTTCATTCAGGTTTGAGACACTTAGCCTCACCTCTCCATGTCCGCCAGACACCGTCCATATAAGACTTCTAGGGTAGGTAGGGAGAGTTAAGGGAGCTGAAGAAATGTCTCATTCCCATTCAAATCGTCTATACATCGTAGGTACCTGAAACGGTCTTAGGTGACTTCCCAGGAACACGGTACTCGACATAACGTTTCCACAAACTCTGCCAGGTCAAACGCGTTGACTCAGCCAAACCAGCTTGCTCGTAATACAGGGACTTTAGATTAGGGTCAAACTCGCGCCAATCACAGGCCCGCTGGACGATCTGCTCCAAGCGCCTGGCGCGTACCCAGTCCCCCGGCGTCCCCCTAACCCTTCTTTCAGGGTGTGGGACACTGCCAGGCAAACACAACGGGGCACACATAGGTTGGCATTACCAGGCAACACCAGGCAGCACCAGACCGATACGTGTTTAAGGATTGTGTTCAGGCCAGGGCCGGCCGTGGCGTAGGGGTCTCAAGCCCCGGTGGTATCGAGCAAGCTGGTGATCGGAATTGAACCGACAACCTTCCGATTACAAGTCGGGTGCTCTGCCAGTTGAGCTACACCAGCATCTGACCTAGAGCTTAAGCTTATCAAACTCAAGGCTGCTTACGACTGACGTAAGGCACCGGCGGCACAGGATCATAACCGCCAGGATGGAGGGGATGACAGCGCAGGATGCGCCGCACGCTCATCCAGCTCCCCATCCAGGAGCCGTGCCGCTCAATTGCAGTCAGGGCGTAGCAGGAACAGGTGGGTTGGAAGCGGCAGACCGGTAGGTAGAGGGGCGACAGAAAGCGTCGGTACAAGCGAATCAGGAAGAGTAGTAAGGGCTGCATAGGTTAAGAGCAAGACTAACTCGTAGGTTCCTGTCCTTCGGGCGTCGATTCACCTCGCATCACAAAGTCTTCAGGACGCACACTGGCGACAAATTCTCGGAAAGCCTCCGCTTCAGCCGCATCCGCATCTCGATCCACAGGAATCGAGGCATCGGCAACCACCTCCTCCATGACCCAGATTGGACTTTGGGTGCGTAGGGCCAGGGCAATGGCATCACTGGGACGAGCATCCAGGTGTTTGATGGTCTGGCCATTGGTGAGGTAGAGGATGGCATAGAACGTGTTGTCTTGCAAGGCACTAATCACGACCCGATCTAGATTGACACCTAGGAGTTCAAGCAAATTCACCAAGAGATCATGGGTCATGGGCCGCGGCGAGTCTTCGGCTTCGAGGGCACTTAGAATCGCTTTAGCCTCAAACTGCCCAATCCAAATGGGCAAGGCACGTCGTTCGCTCGTGTCCTTGAGGAGTACGATCGGGCTGCGGCTAGTGGCATCAAGGGCAATGCCGGCAACTTTCATTTCAATCATCCCTATTGGCCCCAAGCCCAGGTGGTTGTAGTCTAGGCTGAGTGCTGTACCTATACTAGGACGCTTCCGTGGGTGGGCATCAAGGGTTCCCCCCCACTCTGGGAACTGAGTCCGCATGGAGCACGCTCAAGGGGCAAGCAGTAATGTTTACGGGACTGGTTCTGGCGATGGGCCGAATCGCCTGGCAGGCGGAAACAAGGTTGGGGGTTGAGGTGCTGGAGGAGCATGGGGTAGACCTCCTGGGTGATTTGGCGCTGGGGGATAGTGTGGCTGTGGATGGGGTTTGTCTGACGGTTATGGAGCGTTTACCCCAGGGATTTGTTGCGGCTGTTTCACCGGAAACCCTCAACCGTACAACGTTCGGCCGGCCGATGCCGCGGGCACCCCAGGTCAATCTGGAACCGGCGTTACGCGTTGGGCAGCGCCTGGGAGGTCACTTTGTCACCGGACATGTAGATGGGGTGGGACAGATTGAAGGGATTCGGGTCGTGGGGGAGGCCAAAGTGGATACAGCCTGGGAAGTGCGCGTGTCGGTACCAGCGACGGTGGCTGATTATGTGATTCCCAAGGGGAGCATCGCCGTGAATGGGATTAGCCTGACCGTTGCATCCTGCGATCCGGAGGGCAACTGGCTGACGGCGGCGGTGATTCCTCACACGTTCCAAACCACCAACCTGGCCTGTTTACAGCCAGGGGATGGGGTAAATCTAGAAGCAGATGTGCTGGGCAAATACGTGCGGCGGTTTGTCGGCCGGCCGGCCGTCGCTGCAACTCCTGAAAGCCTGAGCTGGGCCTTTCTGGCTGAGCACGGTTTCGCCTAGGACACTCCTGTCAATGGATCGATGGCCCCGACTCGCCAAAAGAACCCCAGAAGAACCTAGTTGGCTGGCAGCGTCAGGTCAAAGTCCTGGGCAAAGCGCTGGCGCGTCGTGGGGGTGTCGAGTTCCACCCCTTCGCCCCCCAACGCCTTGACCGGCCGGCCGGCGACGGTTAAGTATACCTCGGCCTTAGGGTTAAGACTGGTGGCTGTGTAGAGCACCTGGGCAACCCGGTGGATCATGGAGGCACTGCCGCCCCCCCGTTGAAATTCGGAGGATAGATCCACGTACACCTTCTGCCCCTTGAGTTTCAACCCTAGAAGACGAGTACCCTGGGGAATGGCGGAGGCCGTATTCCCAGGCGGATTCGCCAGCAGACGGTTAAAGGCACTGGTCAAAGTGACCTCGGGGGACTGACCTTTAGGGACTTCAAGTTTTTGTGCTGTCAAGGTCAGTTCTGGGCCGGCCGCAATCCAGTACACCTGGGGTGTTTGCGTCTGAATACTGAGGGGAGTCGAGAGGGACGTGGTACCCTGCCGCAGCCAGAGGATGGCACCACTACCGACTGCTCCCAGACCTACAGCGGCCACAATTGCCAAGCCCAGAGGAAAGGTCTTAATCCGTCGCCGCATTGGATACTGTCCCATAGTGCGCCTCATGCCTTGCCCCAACTGGGGGGATTTCCATCCTAACGCGCCTAGGATGCCGGCTCGGTGTTGCCAGCCTTGACCCACCCCTCCAGACTGCCCTCAACGGAACGCACCTTTTCCCAGTTGCCGTCGGGACTGGTTTCTAGAATCAAGACCTCTTGGCGATATTCAAGTCCCCCAATCCGATTGCCGTTAGGGGCATCTCGCAGAATTAAGCCAATTTCGACAGCCACCCGTACCGGCCGGCCGGCGGCCGGCGGCCTGGGGGTGGGCGTTGGAGGCACTGTCGCAACCGGCCTGGGGGTAGGGCTGGCGGGTGTCTCCACAGGGGCGGTGAAGGCGCTGCTCACCCAGCCCGTGATCGCCCCCCCCCCGGGATCGACTTGGAGCCACTGACCATCCCCCGATTGGCGAAGCACCTGCACCTCCTGGTTGTAGGCCAAAGTGCCCAGGGCCCCACTCGCCGCGTCCGCACCAGAGCGGAGGGTCAGCCCCGCCGTTGCCGTGATCCGAACCCGGCCGGCCGGTGGAGCAGGGGTGGTTGCGGGAACCGAAGTGGGCAGGGCCGTGGCGACGGACGCCGGCGGCGTTGTGGTGGCGATCACCGTCAAGGCATCAGCCCTTGCCCAACCCGTGAGGCCATTCTGGAGTTTCACCTCCACCCAGTCGCCGCTGGTATCCACCGCCACCACTGTCACCCGTTCCGCCTGAGGGAGACCTGCCACGACTTGAGCACGGGCGTCGGCTGTTTGGCGCAGCAACAGGCCCGTCGCCGGCATCACCTCAGCCGTGTAGGGCAGGGCCGGCGGGGGAGTGGGGGAAGCGGTTGCCGTCTCTGGCAGGGCCGGCCGGTTGGGTACTTGCAGCGCCCGGTCAAGCACTTGGCGTACTACAAAATAGCTCAGACCCATGGGCACGACAGCAGCCAGCAGAAAGCTCAGCCACCAACGATTGCGGGGGCGGCGAGTACGGGAAGGGCGAGAATCCGTCATAGACCATCCTCACGACGACCGATCGAGATGACGACCAAACCCACCATAGCGCGAGGCCGGCCGGGCCTTACCCGCTGCGGCCCAAGCCTGTAACCATTCCACCTGATCTTGGGCCGTGCGTGCCAGGGGTACCATCTGGCTGGCTGCTTCCAAAATATCGTCGCTCTCGAACTCCCGCCCGCGACTGAAGCCCGTGTGCATCGCCTCAATAATAACCTGCTCGATTTCCGCCCCCGAAAAGTCTGGCGTCTCGTAGGCCAAGCGACTAAGGTCATAGGTCTCCCACGTCTGGGGCCGCACCCGGCTCAAGTGCACCTGGAAAATGGCTCGCCGTTCCTCTTGGTTGGGTAACCCCACGAAAAATATTTCATCGAAGCGGCCCTTGCGCAACAGTTCCGGGGGCAGACTCTGGATATTGTTGGCGGTAGCCACGACAAACACCGGTGAAGTCTTTTCCGCCATCCAGGTGATAAAGGTGCCGAATACCCGGCTAGTAGTGCCGCTATCTCCCCGACTGTCCAAATATCCAAAAGCCTTGTCAATTTCGTCAATCCAGAGCACGCAGGGCGACAGAGCCTCCGCCACTTGGATCATCTGCCGGGTGCGGCTCTCGGATTCCCCCACCAGCCCACCAAACAGACGCCCCACGTCCAGGCGTAGTAGGGGCAGGTGCCAGTGATGGGCAATGGCCTTGGCGGTCAGAGATTTACCGGTACCCTGAACACCGGCCAGCAGCAGTCCCCGTGGGAAGGGCAGGCCATACTGCCGGGCCGCCTCCGAGAAGGCTCCGCCGCGGCGTACCAACCAGTCTTTGAGATTGTCGAGGCCGCCAATGTCCTGAACGGTCTCTGAAGCTGGGCAAAAATCGAGGATCTGCGTTTGGCGAATAATCTGCCGCTTCTCGGCCAGAATACTATCCAAGTCGGAGGGGTCGACTCGTCCGTGGGCCGCGACTGCCCGTGCCAAGACCCGCCGCAGCCGCTCCAGAGAGAGGCCCTGACAAGCCCGCACCAAATCGTCTAACAACTGAGGGTCGGGATTGGGCTGTAGACTGGCCAGCAGGCCCAGGATTTCGGCCCGGATTTCTAAGGCACTGGGCAGGGGAAACTCGACAACGGTGAGGACTTCCCGCAGATCTGCTGGAATGGCTACTCCGGGAGCTACAACCACTAAGCTCTTGGGTTGGCTCTTGAGTACCCGGGCCAGATTCCGCAGTTTACGAGCGACAGCTACATCCTCTAGAAAACGGTGGTAGTCCCGCAGGATGAAAATCGCCGGGGCCGTAGCGGGTAGTTTTTCGACCAGATCGAGGGCTTGAAGAGGGTTGCGACGGCCGAATCCCTGGTCGTTGGGATTACCTTGGTAGCCTTCCACAAAATCCCAGAGGTAAACGGGCCGTTGATTCAGTCCTTGCGCCACCTGTCGAATGGCCAACTCTAGCCGCTCTTCTTCTAGGGTGGGTACGTAGATCAGGGGGCAGCGGGCGCGCAGCAGCAGGCCAAACTCAGTGCTGAAGCTCATGGTTCTGATCTACGGGCGCAGGCCATGCGCTGGTTAGGGCAGCCCAACGGGGGTCAGGCAATTCGCCCTCAGCTTTGGCAGGAATACCGGGGCAATTCGGCGAGCAACGGACTACCAAGGGCCACGCTAAGCAGACGTGATCATGCAGCCATTGTTGGGGATCAAAGGTGCCGTCCGGGGGCAAAACTTCCACCAATTCGTCGGGCGACAATTCCTGCTCGGCCGGCCGGGTATTGGGGTTCGCCGCGGTTGCATCAAGCCCGATCAATTCCGTCGTATCCACCTCAAGGCGCTGGTTGAAATGTTCCAGGCACCGCCCACACACCAGCGTCACTATCGTTTTGGCACGTCCCTGAACCCGGAGATAGCTGCCCTCGTGGGTGAGGGTCATCTCCCCCTGTACCGGCACAAGGGTAGCCACCTCAGGCAAATGGGTCTCGAAAACCACATGAGTTGTCCGCCCCGGCAGACGGGCTAGGCGAGGAATGGCAATCGGCTCTAACATGACCCACCTCCCACAAGTACCCCAGGGTGTAGCTAGGCACCCACGGGACGAATGACAAGATGTCGATGGGGTTCTTGGCCGCTGCTGCTGGTTTCAAGGTCAGCGTACTCTTTCAGAAGTGTATGCATTTGCCGTCGCTCAGCAGCGGACATCGGGGGGAGTTCGAGGGGCTGGCCGGTCTGGCGTACTTCAGCAACGG
>JACYLR010000115.1 GCA_015272465.1 Gloeomargaritaceae cyanobacterium C42_A2020_066 | reverse complement strand
TGCAGGCAGTCTTGATAGGGTTGCGGGATTTGGGTCAGGCTGAGGTGGGGAATGACCACATCACCGCACAACGGCTCTGCTACCCCCCGTTGCACCCGAACGTGGTGACCAGACGCTTCCCAATGGCCCATCAGCAATTTCAGGATGAAGGGAATCTGCTCGAATGTCCGATCGCTCTCGTAGAGCAGTACGGTAATTGTCAGCGGCATGGGCGGGGATGTAGACAAAGAGATGCTGTTGCTTGGCTTCCCAGTCTGTAGAAAACGGGGGTCTAACAGGTAGAAACTGGGGGTACTCAACCGCTGGTGGACTAGGAGGCATCGGCCGGCCGGCACAGTTCCGCCGGTAGTTCCTGAAGCACCCGCTGGAATGGTGAAGGATCATCGAGGGCGAGGGCAAGCACCAGACTGCCCTGGATCGAGATAGCTGCATCCTCACTACGCTGCTGGGCCAGATCCGCTGGCAAACCCATTTCTACTAACACCTCTGCGATGGCGGCTAACCAGGTTTGAAACACCTGGCGGATTCGGTCGTGGAACAGGCCGCGCGCCGAACCCATTAACACAATGGCCAGGAGACAGGGCCGGTGTCCACCTTCGTACAGCGTGTTGAACTGGGTGCACATCCGCTGCAAACGCGTCAGCCCATCGCCTTCCCCCCGTAGGGCCGGCAGAATGTGGTCACTCATCCAGCCTTCCAGATACTCAAAAACGGCGACGGCCATTTCCTCCTTGCCACCCGGAAAGTAGTGGTAGAGGCTGGCCTTGCCCAAGCCTGTCGCTGCTGAAATCCGGGCGAGGGTCGCGCCGTCATAGCCATGCTGCTGGAATAGATCCATCAGACAGGGGATGTAGGTTTCCCTGGGCATTGCGCTGTGGGTTGAAGAAGCTCTATTGACACTATACCGAACGAACGGTACATTAAAGGTGTACCGAACGAACGGTACAAAGCCCATCAAGCCAACACCACGGATCCCAGGAGTTCTCTCCATGCTTCACCTCTACGGCCATGAACTGTCCGGTAATAGCTATAAAGTGCGGTTAATGCTGTCCCTGCTGGGATTGGAGTACACCTGGCATCAGGTTGACCTCCTGGCTGGTGCTCACAAGCAAAAGGAGTTCCTGGCTCTCAACCCCTTCGGTCAGGTGCCCGTGCTGGTGGATGACACCATCGTCCTCACCGATGCTCAGGCCATTTTGGTGTACCTGGCCCGCCAGTACGGTGGAGAAGCCTGGCTGCCCCTAGCCGCAGAGCCGATGAGTCGCGTGATCCGATGGCTGGCAATTGCAGCGAGTGAGGTGCGCCAAGGCCCTGAAGCCGCCCGACTCTACTACCTGTTCAAGGTGACGACGATTGATCCAGTCCAGGCCCAACGCAAGGCAGAGATTATTCTGCACCAATTGGAGCAGCACCTCAGTAGTCGCACCTGGCTAGAACTGGAGCGCCCCACGATTGCCGATCTGGCAGTCTTCCCCTACGTGGCGCTGGCGGCGGATGGCCAGATTGACCTCCAACCCTATCCTCAGGTACGAACCTGGATAGGGCGGGTACAACAACTTCCTGGCTTTGTGGGTATGGTGGGCCTAGCTGCCCCAGCGGCCTAGGAGGAGTCATGCCTCGCAAGTTTGGTGAAATTGCCTTTACGCCCGATGTCCAGGCGATCCAGGTGGCCCGCGGTTCGCGAGAGTCCTACGAGCGCTACATCGCCAAGGGACCAGCCCATGACTGCCTGACGCCGGCACTGGTGGAGTTCATTGCCCACCTAGATGGTTGCTACCTGGGAACTGTAGGGTCTAACGGCTATCCCTATATTCAGTTCCGGGGGGGGCACCGGGCTTTCTGCGGGTACTGGATGGCCAAACTCTAGGGTTTGCCGACTTGGCCGGGAATGCCCAGTACATTACCGTCGGCAACCTGGTGGGTGAGTCCAAAGCGTTTCTGTTTCTGATGGATTATCGCCACCGCAAGCGGGTCAAGCTCTGGGGACGAGCGGAGGTGGTTGAGAACGATGCGGCCTTAATTGAGCAACTGCGAGTGCCGGATTACGGCGCTACGGTCGAGCGGGCGATTCTATTTCGGGTGGAGGCCGTGAGCGAAAACTGTCCCCAGCACATTCCCGTACGCTATTCCGAGGCGGAGGTGCAGGGGTTACTGGCTCCGCTTCACGCCCGGATTGCTGAGTTGGAACAGCGCCTCAGCCAAGGACACGGGGATACGGCCGGCCGAGAGGCCCCGTAACCAGGGCATGGGATCCACCGACAGGCCGTGGACATAGAGACCCCAGTGGAGGTGGGGGCCAGTCGCCACTCCTGTGGCGCCGACAGCACCGATCACTTGACCGGACGTGACCCTCTGGCCTTCCTGCACCGAGATACGACTGAGATGGAGAAAGATGCTGGTAACCCCTTGGCCGTGATCCAGCCCAACGGTGTTGCCATGCAGTCGGAACCCCTCGCTGACTCGGCCCACGAGGGCCACCCGGCCGGCCGCTGGGGCGATCACGGGCGAACCCTGGCCACCGCCGTAGTCCACGCCACGGTGGTAGTAGTCTTGGGCGAACTCACCGTTATAGTAGCGGCGCACGCCAAAACCAGTGGTCATGGGGCCAGTATTCGGGACACGGAAGGGCAATTGCCAGAGGCGTTCCGGGGACACCAGGGCCTTGAATGCCTTGACCCGTTGCAGTTCCAAGTCTGTGGGTTCGAGGCTACTGGCGGCAGTACCCAGCCAAATCCGTTGTACGGGATAGGCCCGATTCGCCACCCAGACAGCCAGATTGCGGGGTGTCGCCCCCCCTTCAACCTTCAGAAGTCGCTTACCTGGGGTTTCTAGAGGCGTGGTGGGCAGCAACACCTGCCAGCGGCCGGCCGCCAATGGAAACACGGGATAGGGTTTCTCGGCCCAACTCACTTGCAGCGGCTCAGTCACCGTTTCGCCAGGTTCTGCCTGGATTGTCACCACCAGGGTGTCCCCCAGTCGCGGTTGCTGGGGTGTGACTGTGACTTCCACAGCGCGGCCAGCAGGGGCCAAGAGGCCGATCAGCGCGAAGGGACTCAGAAACCGGAGGAAATCCACAGATAGAAGGCGACATCGAGAACGTCTGGTAGATTATAGGGGCATTTGGGGCGGTCAGGCTGTGGCCGCCTGTTGTTGAGTTGCGAGGCTCCCTATGTCTTTCCTGTCCAAATTCCAGGGCGGTTTTCTAGCACTAGCGGCAACGACCACCCTGGTGGTGGGTGGTGAAGCCCTGACCCGGCCGGCCGCTGCTGCTGAGACGCTGGCCTTTTGGTATGGCCCGTTCCAGTTGACGCTGCCCATCTCTGACTTGCGCGAATACGTCAATACGGGCACCATTAAGCCGGAGTTGCAAAGCTTTCTGGGCCTGATCCCCCAACAGGATCGGGAGCAGCTGCTGGGCTTTATGAAGGTCAAGCTCCCCCTCAATGTGGTGGCTGTCAGTAATCTGGTCTATTCCCCTGCCGGTACCCAGTTGATCAACCAGATCTCCCCCGTGTTCATGGGGCCGTCGGCGGCCGTGGCCCCGGCGGTTCGCGGTTCGGTGGTGCTGGCAACCGCCTCGCCCCAGGGCCTCAGCTTGGTGAGCTTCATGGAACAATGGCCGATGCCCCAGATGAGTCTCGATGTGCGGGAATTGCTGGCAGTCTCCAAGTCAGGCCTGGATATCCAATCCCTGGTCGGTGGGTTGATGAAGTAGCGTTACAGGGGAAAGGGGGAATTGGGGTAGATAGAGAGACGGGTACCTTAGACCGGTACAATGGCTCTCGGTTGTTCCCTTCCCCTAACTTCCATGGACTTTCTTACCAATTTTGTGGGTAGCGTCAACTGGGAAGTCTTGGCCCAACTGGTGCTGATTGGCATGGTTGTGCTGGCTGGCCCTGTGGTGATCTTTCTGCTGGCGGCTCGCCAAGGCAATCTCTAGGGCAAGCTGAATCTCGGTTCCCTACGGCCGGCCTGGTTTGGCAGCACCTCCCCCACTGGCAGTTCCCGAAGGATCGCTGGGGGAGCCTGGGCAACTTGATGCAGCCGTTCAAGGGCAGCCTCGCTGCTGACAGCCATGACAATCCGGTTGTCCGCAGCAGCCACCACCCGCGCCAGGATGGGGACACGGGTCGGCTCCGCTTCCAGGTAGAGCGGCTCCACGTAAAGTAGGGCGCGCTCTAGGGGAATAATCAGCAGCCGGCCGTGGGTGACCTTGAGGCCAGCCCGGTTCCACAGGGAGATTTGCTGGGCAATCAGCGGTTCTTGGTTGATCAATGCCTCCAACTGCTCTGGCCCTAGAAACAGACTTTCCTTGGGCAGGGTATAGACCCGTAGCTGGCCATAGGCTTCACCATCCGAGCGAGCCATCAGCCAGGCCGTCAAGTTTGGCCGGCCGGCCGGGGTGAAGGGCACGAACAGCAGAAATTCCTCCGTCGCGGCCTCTGGGAGTTTCATAATCAGGTAGTAAGGGGCCACGGGCCGGGTTTCCGTGCCGTAGATCTCCGTAGCCAAGCTCCACTGATCTTCCCGGTTGTAGAACCCCAGAGCATCGGTCATGTGGTAGCTGAGGAGGCGCTCAGCCTGAATTTGGAACAAATCTTGAGGGTAGCGGCTGTGCTGGCGCAGGCTAGGCGGCATCTGATCCAGGGGACGGAACAGGGTAGGGAAAACCCGCTGCCAGGCCCTCGTTAAGGGTTCATTCGAGTCGATGGCATAGAACTGAACGCTACCGTGGTAGGCATCGACCTGAATCTTGACGGCGCTGCGCAGATAGTTGAGGCCGTGGGGGCCTGGGTCACTGTAGGGATAGTAGCGGCTGGCAGTGTAGGCATCCATCATCCAGTGCAGGGGATGGTCGGTATCCCCCAAGTCCGCCGCCACCAAATAGGGGTCTGAATCCAGTTGCAGGAAGGGGGCGAGGTGGGTGACCCGTTCGCGAATCGTCCGCCGCCACAGCAGTTTGGTCGCCGGCGTGGGATGGTCGGTAAGGGCAATCCGCCAATCCCGCAGTACCCAGGCAAACAACCATCTTCGCCAGGGGGAACCCAAGGCAATGCCACCCCGACCGGTATAGCTGGTGTAGACACTGGTGTCACCCTGAGGATAATCAAACTCCTCCACCTGAGTGCCCGTGAGCACATAGGGTGTGGTGGTCTCACCGTAATAAATCGCCGGCCGGCCGACGGGAATACCCGGCACCGTCGTCACCGCGGGGCCAATGTCCTTGACAAAGTATTCCGGCAAACCTGAAGGGGCCGCCAAGTTGACCGGGCTGACTGTGAACCCATAGCCGTGGGTGTAAACCAGATGACGGTTCACCCAGGTTTGGGCCTGGGGGGGCAAGGACGTGGTTTCCAGTTCCCGGGCAGCAATCAGTACCTGCCGCAGTTCTTGTTCCGAGGTGGGGATGGGCAGGCGGTAGCGATCCACATCGGCCCCCGGAAAGCGGTAGTAGAGCCGAATCTGTTGTAGCTGGCGGTTGGCTTCCAGCAAAGGCAGGGTGTCCCAGACGCGCATATTGCGTAGGGTGGCCGGCGAGGCGGTACGGGCGGCTTCGGCCAGGGTCTGGGTGGGGTTAAAGGTCTGAACCGTGGCTGTATCGAGGTTAAAAGCGTGGCGAGTGGCCTCCAGGGTGCGCTGGATATACGGACGTTCTCGCTCGAATTCGTTGGGCTGGACTGCGATCCGCTGCACGAGGGCCGGCAGGCCGTAGCTGCCTACCAGGAGTACAAAAAGATAGATCAACGCCAAGCGGGTGGCACGTCCCAGGCGGAGGGGAGGCACTGGCTGCACGAGAGCGCGCAGGAACAGGGTAACAGCAATGGCGGCCGCCCAGCCCCCCAGGGTGAGGGCCAGGGGTAACCGCGCCCAAATATCCGTGTAACTGGCGCCGTAGGTAGCCCCCGCTGGACTGTAGAGCAGGTCATAACGGTAGAGCCAGCAGCCCAGGGCCACCCAGAGAAACCCCAGGGCACCCAAGCGGCGCAGGTGGTTGGCCTGGCGAGCCGTCAACTGGGGGAAACAGCCCTCACTCAGACAGCGGCCGGCCCGCAGGTAGGTGACCAACACTGCCAGCAGGGCAAAGAGGCTAGTAGTCTGTCCCCAGAACTGCGCCCAGTCCCAGAGGGGTAACTGGAACAGATAGAAACTCAAATCCCGGCCAAATTCCGGGTCAGTTTCCCCTATGGGCATACCCGCCAACCCTAAGAGCAGACGTGCCCAGTGGCCGGCCGCCACTACCCCCTGGGCAACGCTGAATAGGATGGCTAGACTGCTCAACCCAGCTCGGGGAGCGCGGATGACCAGCACAGTAGTCACCACCCAGAGGGGCACAAAGCCGGGGGTCTCCAGTAGGCGATAGAGGGTTCCCCAGGTGTCGGGTGACCCCAAGAGGGGCAGATTGACAGCGAGGGCGGCGGCATCTGTGGCGCGCCACACTTCGAGGGCTGCCTGGAGCGTAATGCCGACCACTAAGCCCAGACTGGCGGTGACTCCCCCTAGGACCAAGAGGTAGGAAACCAATGCTGACTCAGGGGTCAGGCGGATCGTTTGGGCGCGCTGGCGGGCCAGCCGCAGGTTCCCCAACGTCCAAGCCGCCGACAGGCCCAGGCCCAGAATCAGCAAAGCAAGGCGGGTCAGGAGTTGGCGCTCGTAGACATCTAAATAGCCCAGTTCCCGGAACCACAGGCCCTCAGCCACCCATTGGGCCAGGACGTTGAGGCAGAAGCCACCGAGCAGGAGCGCGAGGAGTCGCCGCCCTAACTTGACCCAAGGGCCGCTGCTTTGAGCAGCACGCACAACCGAAAGGGGCGTTGCCATGATGGCGCAGGAACGGGGGCTTCCGCCTTAGGGCTACCCGACGGACACCGGCCGGCCGAGACCCAGGCTACTCAGGAGTCGCTGGCTGTCCACGTGCTCGCCGAACAAGTCCTGCACGCCCGCCACCTTAAGGGGTTCCCGCAGCCGTACCTGGGCAAAGGTCTCTTCGATAGCTGCCACCGCCGCTAGGGTGTCCATATCCACCGCCAGAATCGGCACCTCCAGTTCCTGAGCGCGCTCCAGGATCAGCGTCGTGGGCTGGGCATGACCGGTTAAGACGAGGCAATGGGTTGAGGTTTCTAGGGCCGCCAGTTGGATATCAACCCGATCACTGCCCGTTACCACCACCATGTTTACGCCCCGGCGCAGATACTCCAGGGCAGCACTGACATTCATCGCCCCAATGCTCAACTCCTCCACCAGCAAGTCTAGGCGGTCGGCCCCACAGACCACCTCAGCTTGGAGGGCCTGCACCAAGTTGCGGACACTGACACACCGTAGCAATCGACTCTGGGGCAGTACCCCAAACACGGGTATCCCCTGTCGTTCCAGAAACGGCACCAGGGTGGCCTGTACTTCACCCAACACCCCTTCGGGCACGGCGTTGAGGAGCACCCCCAACAGGCGATGCCCTAACCGATCCTGCGCGTCGAGCAGGGTATCCCCTAAACTGCCATCTTGGTAGGCTCCCACCAGCAGTACCGGGACATCCAGGGTGGTGGCCATCTCCGGCAGGGAAAGCTGAAACAGCCGGCCGGCCGTCAGATCATCGGAGCCTTCCAGCAGCCAGAGGTCGAGACCGCCTTGGGGGGCAGCCGCCGCCAATTGGGCCAAATAATCGTGAGTGTCTCGCCCCAGGAACCGCTGTTGACGGGCATAGTCGC
>JACYLR010000173.1 GCA_015272465.1 Gloeomargaritaceae cyanobacterium C42_A2020_066 | reverse complement strand
CGCCCAGCGCGCGCGCCAGCGGCCGGCCGGCTCTAGGGTGCTGAGAGCCTGTTCTTGGGTGCGGCGTTGGTGAATGGTGGCCGGGTCATCCTGCAAGTGAGGATCGCGGTAGGGGATGGCGGCACGGGTGAGGAGGTGTTCCTGTTCTGCCAGGGATAGGGGGGGCAGGTCGGTGGGGGGCCAACTGGCGACGGTGCCAGGAGCACGACGGCCCACGGGTGGCGTGGGTCCAAACCCTAGGCCCGTAGCGTGTAGGGCAGTACGCACCGCGGCCGCGCTGGAATAGGTGGCCAGTCGGCCGGCCGGGGCTAGGGCTTGGGCCACCTCGGCCAGAAATTCCACTGTCCACAATTGGGGACAGCGCGGGGGCGAGAAGGGATCGAGAAAGATGGCATCGGCCTTTCCCCCCTGGGCGACAAGGCTGGGCAGGGTTTGGCGGGCATCTCCTAGCCAGAGTCGTCCCTGAAAGTAGGGCTGCGTTACCGCTTGGTGGTGGGCTAAGCCTGCGATCACCTGTCTTACCCGCGGCGGTAGATGGCTAAAACACCCCAAATCCCAGGCCAGTGCTGGAATGCGGCCATCCCCCTCAAACCCATACCAGGTGATCTGACAGACCGGGTTAATCCGCCAAATACAGGTTAAGGCGGCGGCGGTGTTGTAGCCCAGTCCGTAGCACACATCCATGAGGGTGACGGCCGGCCGCAGCGCCAACTCGGCCAACCGGCAGGGCTGGACAAACTTGCCCTCGGCCTCTTGCCAAGCCCCACAATGACTGTGGAAAGCCTCCCCTACCGTCCCCGACACCAGGGTTAGGGAACCGTCAGCCGTGACCTGGAGGGTTAAGTCATTGGGGAGGGATGGCGTAGTCATGGGGATAGTCCAGATACGACTGACGGGAGACTACAGGGCTTGGCAAGAGGCTGGGGAGAACCGAAAGCCCGCGCCATAATGGGGAAGCCATCCTGGGGCGAACCATGATTCAGTACGATTTCATTCTGGACACGGGCCAAGTGAATAGTTTTCAGATTGACCCCCAGCGATCGCCCAAAGCCGCCTCTACCTTGGCATCCGCCGCCCCTTGGACACAGTTGACGTACCACCAGTGTGCCAACTGCCCCCTGCAAGTTCCCACCACATCCCACTGTCCAGCCGCTGTGGATTTGGAGGAAGTGATTCACCAATTCGGCTCCATCTATTCCACCCAGGTGGCCGATGTGGTGGTACGCACCTCGGAGCGGGAATACGCGAAAGCTTGCGATGTTCAAACCGGTTTACAGTCCCTCATTGGCTTGGTCATGGCCACCAGTGGCTGCCCAATCCTAGGCCAATCACAGGGGCTTGCCCAGTACCATTTACCCTACCCTTCTCTTCAGGAAACGGTATTTCGAGGTGTGAGCGCCTACCTACTCAAACAGTATTTCATCCATCGGGAAGGCGGCCGGCCGGACTGGGATCTGGTGGGACTGAAGGCCCACTATGACGATCTGCGGCTGGTCAACATTGCCTTCAGCGAACGGGTTAGGGGTGCGAGTTATGAAGACGCCAACCTCAATGCCCTTGTCGGCCTATTCTCGGTTTCCAGCCTACTGGCCAGTTCCCTCGAAACCTATCTGATGCAACTCCGACCCCTATTTGGGCCGCTCTCCACACCCTAGGCGCTCAGCTTCTAGGATCTTTTAGGAATGCGTCAACTGATGCCACAACTGGGCCGAGGGTTTAGGTGGAGCGTCACGAACAGGGCGACCCGGACTTCAGGGTTAGCCCATCGGGTCATCTGGCCTGCGATGGCCTGGGGAACGCCCCGCATCCTTTGGGAACCGGTTTAGGAACGATGCATCAAGGGATGAGAGTCAGCAAGTTGCACCCCATGCTACTGACTAGGGCCGCCATCGGGTTACTCCTCATCCTGAGCGCGCTGGGCCACCTCTCTGCCTGTCAACACCAAGTCCGGCAGCCCGCCCCGTCTGACCCAACCTGGGCCAAGCTCGAAGCTGAACTGCTCACAGCACTGAACCAATTGCGGCTCAACCCCAGGGCCTACGCCCAGCAGATCCCGGCCGGCCGACTGCCCCCGACCGTCCTGCGCGATCTCCAACAGCGCCAATCCCTCAGTCCCCTGCGGCCGGCCGCAGGCCTCACCCAGGCCGCCCGTGACTGGATAACCACGCCCCCCAAGGGAAAGACGAACGAACAGGCTTGGGCGTCCCACCTCCGCCGCTACGGCCGTTGGGAACTGCTGGCCGCCCGCCAACAAAGCGTGGGTTACATCCGGGGCGCTGCGCTCCTTGAAGCCTTGCTCGCAGATGAGGGTACTCGCGAACACCGCTACCACCTGCTGCATCCCCTCTACCGCCGGGTGGGGATAGCCTGTGGGCCTGAGCCTCGCCACGGCAGCCAGTGCTTAATCGTCTATGCAGGTGGTTTCCACCCCGGCCGGCCAGCCCCTCCTCCCCCCAACCCTAACCCACCGTAACCTAGTGCTTTGGCGGCAGCGGGCGGCGACCCTGGCGCGCAGCCGCATCTGCGGGGAAGCCAATGGGCACCATCACCCGACCCTGCCGTTCCAACTCCAGTTGGTGCAGGTGATCGTAGGGCACCCAATGAATACAATCCACAGGACAGGTATCAATAGCTTCCTGGACGAGGCTCTCCTCGTCGCCATTCTGGTTAATGACCCGAGAGCGGCCGTAGTCCGGTTCAATGTAAAACGTGTTACGTGCCACATGGGCGCAGTGCTTGCAGCCGATGCAAGTCACTTCATCCACATAGATGGCCTTCTGTCGGATCGCCCCCCCCAGTTCTGGTTCCCAACCCGAGCGGCCCTCTCCGTCTCGCAGGAAACCGCCGAGCTCCGGTGCCCAACTGATTCCTCCAGGTTCTTCAGGCGAAACCCCATCCATGGGTTCCTAACCCGCCCAGCGCTGGAGTACCAGCCGAATCGAACCATCGGATTGGCGTTGTTCCTCTGCCACCTGAAACCCCTGAGCTGTCGTTTCACCCAGTACCGTGTGGTAAGCGTAGCGCTGGGTGACCTGATTGAGGAAACCCCGCACCGTCAACGGTTGTTGCCAGTACTGGAGATCCGCCACCAGCTCGTAGCTTGTCCCGTTCCAGGCGAACCCCACATCGTACCCATTCTCCTGGGGAACTACCACAGCGGCTTCTTGGGCTTGCCCCTGATAACCCCGCACGGGAGCTGGGCCAGCCTGCCACTCAAGACTGAGGTCGGTCAAGGCAGCGCAGAGAGCAGGCAGATTGCGGATAGAGGTTTGGAAATGGGTGAAGTGTGACATGGGGATAAGAGCCAGGGCTAAGGGAAATTAAAAGACGAAGTCCTCAGTGCAGTGTGTGAACGGGTAGGGCAGTAGACACCGACGCTTCAGAGGCAAAATAGTCGACAGTAAGCTCTCGGTGGACGACAGTGCCCAAATCGCTTTCTAAGGAAGCCGTCACTTCCAGGCAGCTTTGCCCACTCACCCCGGAAACCCGAGCTTCGACGCGGCCATCAGGACTGATAATGACTTCCAAGGTTTCCATAGTCGCCAACCGTTTCAATTTAGGGTACCTCTATTTATTCAATCTGGCACGGGCCTGTTGACAATAGGAGACAGTAGACTGGGCACTCCAGATCAGATCATTCTCAATAGGCGGGACTATCGGCCAATTAATAGAGGTGCCCTTTATTGGTAAGTGTGACGTAACTTTCCAGACCCGTCAAGGAACCGCCTCAGCCCCTAGTTCGCCATCTCTTGGGCAGCACGGTAAATGCGATCCTTAATTTGAGCGAGCAATTGGGCCAGTTGGGGGTCTACATCGCGCTGTTGTGCGATCTTCTCGCAGGCGTAGAGGACAGTTGTGTGATCCTTGCCCCCAAACAGGTTGCCAATCTGGGGCAGACTGAGGTTGGTGTACTGGCGTACCAGGTACATCGCAATTTGGCGGGGGAAACTCACCTGGCGGCGACGGGAGGGGCGTTGTAGTTCCTGCTGCGAAACTTCAAAGAGTGTTGCCACAATTTCCATCACCAACTCCGGTGTAGTCTTAGTCGTCTGCACCGGAGAGTTGAGTAGATCTGCCACTCGCTCTACAGTGACGGGGGTACCGGACATGGCGGTGTAGGCCAGGGTACGAATCAGTGCGCCCTCCAGTTCGCGGATGTTGGCGGTGTAGCGCGAGGCAATGTAGCTAATGACCTCGACCGGCAGGTAAATACTTTCTTGCTCGGCCTTTTTTTGGAGAATTGCCATGCGGGTTTCCAGGTCGGGGGACTGGATATCGGCAATCAAGCCCATGGAAAATCGGGAACAGAGTCGCTCTTGGAGGCGGGGAATACAGGAGGGCGGCCGGTCGGAGGCCAAAACTACTTGCTTGCCGGCTTCGTGGAGGGCATTAAAGGTGTAGAAAAACTCCTCCTGAGTTGCTTCCTTGCCTTCAATAAACTGGATGTCGTCAATGAGCAGCAAGTCCGCAACCCGGTACTTCTCCCGAAACTGCTGCATGCTGTCCCGGCGGATGGCCTCGATCAGGTCATTAGTAAATTGCTCGGTGGAGACATAGAAAATCCAGGCATCGGGGTTGATCTCTCGGCGGTAGTGGCCGATGGCCTGCATCAGATGGGTTTTGCCTAGGCCGACCCCGCCACAGAGGAATAGGGGATTAAACTCCCGCCCTGGAGACTCAGCGACAGCAAGCGCCGCAGCATGGGCCATGCGGTTATTAGATCCCACCACAAACCGGCTAAAGGTGTACTTCGGGTTGAGGTTGGTGCTGGGTACCGGTCCAGCCGGCCGGCCGTCGCTAGAAGCCACCTCAACCGGAGCGTTGCCAGGGGAGCGGGGCGTTGGTGGTGGCAACCCCTCCCGACTGGGTATCTCGGTGGCTTCAATCAGGCTTGATGGGCAAGCAATGACCACCTCCAGGGGAGCAGCAGCCACCTCCTGCACCACACCCTTAATCGTGTTCAGGTAGCAGTTATTGAGCCGGTTGGTTGTGAAGGCATTGGGAGCCACTAGGGTCAGGCACCCATTCACCAGGGTATCGGGCCGCACGGTCTTAATCCAGGTCTCAAAGGTGGGGCGACTCAATTGCACCTGAAGTCGCTCAAGCACCTGTGACCAAAGCTGTTCAGGCGATACATCCACGGTCAACTACCCCTGGCTCGGAAGTCTGAGGCGCAGAACGCCACCGATGTGCTGACTCAGGCTATCGCATTTTTCCAGGAGAGCGTAGCCCTCTACTAGACCCAGGGCATGACCCCAAGTGGGGTATGATGCTATATTCGGAGACCCGCGCCTAGCGGGCTTATCTGACCTTTAGTCCCCAATTTTAGTCATGACGCGACGCACCTTAGAGGGCACCCACCGCAAACGCGTGCGGCGCTCCGGCTTCCGTGCCCGGCTCTTGACCCCCGGCGGTCGCAAGGTTTTGGCCAATCGGCGGCGGCGCGGGCGGCATCGTTTGGCGGTGGCCTGACCCGTTGATGGGGCTGCCCCGTTGGCATCGTCTTCGGGAGCGGCCGGCCTTCTTGCGGCTGTACCGGGCTGGCAAGCGTCAGCGCGGCCCAACCCTAACGCTGCGCGTCTATCCCCACGGGGGTGATGCAAGCCAATTTGGGATTGTGGTGAGCCAGAAGGTGAGTAAGCGGGCCGTGGTTCGCAACCGTTTGAAGCGACTGATCCGGGTCGCTATTCGCCAACTGCTCCCTCACGTTGCCCGGGGTTGGCAGGTTCTTATCACGCTCAATCCGGGCGCACCGCTGGGCGACTCTCGCCTCTATCTGCAAGAATTGGAAGAGTTGTTGGCACGGGTGGGACTCCTCCATGGGCATTCGTGAGCAGGTGTACTTTGAGGGCGGCCCCCACCGCGGGGATTTAATCCTCAACCTGGTTCTGGGATTGACACTGGTCTGGCTGCCCCTGACCATTGCCTCAATTATTCGGGCGCTTTGGGTGCACTACCGGATAACGGATCGGCGGGTGACGGTGGTGGGAGGCTGGCTGGGCCGCAACCGTTCCGATGTGATCTATAGCGAAATTGCCCGGGCCGCAATTGTGCCGCGGGGAATTGGTTTTTGGGGGGATATGGTGCTCACCCTACGGGATGGCAGCCGCCTAGAGCTGCGTGCCCTGCCTCGTTTCCGGGAAATCTATGCCCATGTCCAAAGTAAGTTGGGGCCGGCCGGCCGGCCTGAGGATGCTCTGGGTGCCTCAACCCGCCCAGCCTAGGGCCGTTTTTCTCTGGTTCACTTCTGGAGTTTTTCCAAACCCATGGATTTTGGCATTAGCTTCCTGACCAATAACTTGATGCTGCCCATCCTCGACTTCTTCTACGGAGTCATGCCTAGCTATGGGTTGGCGATCATTGCGCTCACCCTGGTGGTGCGAGTTGCTCTCTATCCCGTCAACGCGGGCCAAATTCGCAACATGCGCCGGATGAAGGTGGCTCAACCGGTGATGCAAAAGCGAATCAAGGAAGTACAGGAGCGCTACAAAGCCGATCCAGCCAAGCAGCAGGAGGAGATGGCCAAGATCTACCAAGAATTTGGTAATCCCCTGGCGGGTTGTCTGCCGCTCTTACTCCAGATGCCCGTCCTGTTTGCCCTGTTTGCCACCCTGCGGGGGTCTCCCTTCGCGGACATCCCCTACACCCTCGATCTGGACATTCTGCCGGCGGAGCAGGCCGCCCAAATCCAACCCAAAGCCTTTAGTGCTTCGCCCCACAATATCTACGTTGCGCCAGGTATCCACTACGAAGTGACCGCTACGCTGGCGGGGGGAAATCGATTGGCTGTGGGGGAATCGACCGCACTTGAGTTCCGCACCACCGACGGCCGGCCGCTCACCGATATTCTGGCGGAGTACCCAGAGCACCCTCCTATTCCAGCGTGGAACGTCAAGGCGGGGGGCGACCTCGTCAAGCTTGTGGATCAGGAAGGGGAGACTACGCTGTCAGCCCTAGCCCCCGGCAAGGTGAGCCTGGAGGGGATCATCCCCGGCCTCGCGGCTAGAGACGGCTTTCTGTTTATCCAAGCCTTGGGGCGCGTCGGTGCTGTGGACAGCGACGGCACCATCCACTGGGATACCCTCATCCTGATTTTGGTCTTCGGCGCCAGTACCTACCTCAACCAAGTGATTTCCGGTTCCGGCAGTCCCAGTTCCAATCCACAACAGGATCAGGTGAATCGCTACTTCCCCCTGATCTTTACCTCCTTATTCCTATTCTTTCCCCTGCCGGCTGGGGTTTTGATGTACATGGTGGTCGCCAACCTCTTCCAGACTGGACAGGCATTTATTTTGTCCCGCGAACCCCTGCCAGAGAATCTCCAGAAGTTGGTGGATACCCAGGATAAGAGCGCCAAGGAAACTCAACCCATTGCCTTCGACCGCTCTCGCCCCAAAAAGAAAGCCTAACTCTGGAAAGCCTCAATGACTGCAACAACCAACCTAGAGCGTGGCCAGCAGTGGCTCGATCAGGTTTTAGAGAAAATGTCCCTGCCCTGCCGCACCACTCTGGATCAGGAGCGGGACTGGCTCGTGATCGATCACCAAGCCTTGACACCTGTCCAACTGGAAGCTCTCCTCGGCCCCCAGGGCGCAGTGCTGGATGCCCTCCAATTCTTGGCCAACGTCACCCTCAACTTGGGCGTGGACGCAGAGCAGCAGCACCCCTATACCCTGGAGCTTAGAGGTCACCGTGCCCAGCGGCTTGTTGAGCTGCAAACCCTTGCTGAAACAGCCGTT
>JACYLR010000083.1 GCA_015272465.1 Gloeomargaritaceae cyanobacterium C42_A2020_066 | reverse complement strand
CAGATAGCATCTACAAATTGCTTAACTTGAAGCTTGTCAGATACATAGTAACGGATTGGACGATCAATTTCTGGACTGGTCTTCAAGAAGAATAGAAAGTCATTGTAATTCCCTTGGCTTAGATTTGGCATTCGCCGGTTATCCCGTAGGAAGTAGTATGTGCTTACAAGTTTGTCTCCCCAGGGGTTCCTGGGCAAGTACTTGTGTATTGGAAAATTGCGAATCCTACGGAGAACCCTTATTTTGGACATCTTGGGGTTGATGAGAAGATGGAAAGCTCTAGTCCAAGGCCCTGTGGAGAGCTTGGTTGATTTCCTCGCAAGCGTATTTAACAGGGCGATCATCAAAGTTATGGGATTGTGTCTAGCTCGAATTCGGCTTCTGTGGAGAGACTATTGGCGTGTTCTGCCGGATCACTTGGTTGCCCGCAAGCAATCAGTCACGCGGTGATCTGATTGTATAGGTCAGGAGACCTGTGCTGCGCCGCGACAAAGAATAAGGGCAAATCCTTGGCCTGGGTCAGTCCAGGTTCGCACGGGCTGTAACCCCTGACGGGCGAGTTGGGGAAGAAACCGGTCTAGGGAGAACTTACGCGACACTTCCGTGCGCAGCGTTTCACCTGCCCCTACCTTAAACTCTAGGGCTAACCAGTTCAATTGCACTCTCTGGTCACAGCAACTGCGTAAATGCATCTCGATCTGGTGCTCCTGGGTATTGTAGAAAGCCCAGTGCTCGAATTGCTCTAGTTGAAAGTTCCCCTCAAATCTCCGGTTTAAGTGGCGTAACAGGTTGAGGTTGAAAGCAGCCGTCACGCCTTGACTGTCATTGTAGGCAGCCTCGAGGATCTCAACGGATTTTTGGAGATCGACGCCCAGCAGAAAGTAATCCTGCTCCCCCAGGACAGGGCTGATGCGCGTCAGGAACGCCTCGCAATCCTGAGGAGCCAAGTTGCCGATGGTGCTGCCCAGGAAAATAAGCAGCCGACCCCGGCCGGCCGGGACTGGGGGCAGGTGCGCTAGAGCCTGTTCGTAGGTGGCGACAAGACCCGTAACCTGGAGTTTAGGGTAGTCCTGAAGCAGTTCCTGGGCACTGGACTGGAGCATACCCGCACTGACATCCACTGGCAGATATTCAAACGGGGGGTCAAAGCTGCTGTAGGCATCTAGCAGCAGCCGAGTCTTGCGGGAACTGCCGCTGCCCAGTTCTACCAATTGGCAGGGGCCAGTAAGGGCGGCGATTTCGGGTGCACAGTCCTGAAGAATCTGGCGCTCGGTACGGGTCAGATAGTACTCCGGTAAAACACAGATCGCCTCAAACAGGTGGGAACCCAGATCGTCGTAGAAGTAGCGGCAGGGTAGGGTGCGCGGCGTGGCCAGTAGCCCAGCTTTGACATCATGGCCGTCGTCCACCCACTGAGTTAGATGAAGCGTTTGATATCGGTTGGCAACATCGCTAGGGAAAGAAGGGGGCAGCATAGGTGCAGGGCAGAGGGAGCGGCTGGCCGTGATCATAGCAGGGCGGGCTGGGGGGTATCCCCCGCTAGGATCAAGTCCACGTCGTCTCAGTTGACACTGATAAACCGGCCCTGGGCCAAGGCGCGCAGATGGGCAAGGTCTTCCCGGTGGGAGACTGATAGGGGCAGGGTTTGCCCAATTTCTTGGAGGAGCAGCTCCGTATCCAGAGCTTGCTTGCGATATAGCGATTGGTAGAGCGCACCGATAATGACCTGCTCAATCTCGGCCCCGCTGAAGCCTTCCGACGCGTCCACCAGTTGGGGCAGGTCAAGAGCTTGGGGATCCTGAGTGTGGGACTTGAGGTGAATCTCCCAAATCATCTGGCGCTCAGCCGGGTTGGGCAAGTCCACCATGAAGATTTCATCAAAGCGACCCTTGCGCAGCAACTCGGGGGGCAGGGTGCTCCAGTCGTTGGCTGTGGCCACCACAAACACTTGGGAGCGCTTTTCCTGAAGCCAGGTGAGGAACGACCCCAACAGCCGCCGACTGACACCGGTTTCTCCATCGCCGCTCTGCCCCTGGGCCATGGCCTTTTCCAGTTCATCCAGCCAAAGGACGCAGGGGGCCATGGACTCCGCGAGGGTGATCGCTAGGCGCAGGTTCTTTTCCGACTCCCCGATGTATTTGTCGTAGAGGCGGCCGGCGTCTAACTTCAGCAGTGGCAACCGCCACTCCCGGGCAATCACCTTTGCGGCTAGGGACTTGCCACAGCCCTGCACCCCCAGAAGCAAGATCCCCTTGGGAGGCGACAGGTTGAGGGACTGGGCGGCCGGGGTAAACCCCACCTTGGCGCGGGCCAACCAAGCCTTGAGGCGGTCGAATCCCCCCAGCTCATAATGGTTTTCGGCCACCGGATAGTATTCCAGCAAGCCGCCCTCGTGGATCACTTGGGCTTTCCGCTTCAGGATATTGGCGATGTCGCTTGAGGACAGCCTTCCATCCTCCAGAATGGTGTAAGCCAATACCTGACGAGCCTGGACGAGGGTCATACCACTGAGGGCGTGGAGTAAATCTTGAATTTCCCAGGGCTGTAAATCTACTTGAATGCTGCGGCCGGCCGCCAGGGAACTGACCACCGTTTTCACCAAGTCCCGCAATTCCTCTAGGGTCGGCAGGGGAAACTCGTAATACACGGCCAGGCTCGACAACTCCCTCGGCAAATCCACCTGGTAGCCGGTCAGGATCACCGTAGAGCGGTTCTGGGCAAACTTCCGAACTAATTCCCGCATCTGACGCGCCACCACCGGTTCCTGAAGATGGTGGGCAAAGTCTTGGAGCCAGAAGATACCCTCTACGGTGTACTCCGCCATGTTTTGCAGGGCGGTGAGGGGTTCGTTGGTACCGTGCAGCGCCCGTCCCACAGTACAGGGAGAGCGAATCAGGCCACGGGTCACCGACCACTCGAAAAGCGCTATCGGGATGCTGGTGGCCACAGCTTGGAGCAGGGTTTGAACCCGATCCTCCTCCACCGTTTCCATGACAATCAGGGGGTGGAAGGACAGAATCAGGGTTTTCAGGTCGGGAACGCGGGTCGGCCGGCCGTTCATCCGAGGGGAACCGGGGGTGGGGTCGTGCAAAAAGTGGCGCTACATGCCAATGACATATTTGCGCCACTCCTGATTGGAACCGTTCCGCAGATGCTTGCTAACTTCAAAGTGCAGGCCACTGTGGGGGCGTTTAGGTCGCTGCCGCAGCGTGAGGCGGGCTTCCTCGGGGGTACGACTGCCCTTTTTGATATTGCAGCGCACACAGGCCGTCACGACATTCTCCCAGGTATCGCCCCCCCCACGGGAACGGGGCACCACGTGATCTAAGGTTAGGTCTTCACCCGTGTAGCCACAGTACTGGCAGGCATGGCCATCGCGGTGCAGCACATTGCGGCGGGTCAGGGGAATCTCTTTGTGGGGGACACTAATGTAGTGGCGGAGACGAATCACCGTCGGCAGGGGAAAATTGGCGTAGACCAGCTTGCCATTGTGCTCCAGTTGTTCGGCTTTGCCCTTGAGCAAAAGCACCGTCGCCCGCTTCCAGGTGGTGATGTTGAGCGGCTCGTAGGAGGCATTTAGGACAAGCACCCTGCCCATAGGTCGCCTAGATCAAGTTTTGCCAAGATACTAACATAGGCTTCCGTTCAGACCGGTTTAGGATTCTTGCACCTGGTAGGCGTCCCGGTTGTTGGTGAGGGCAAAGCGGAGTGAATCGGCCAGAGTCTTCCCCCCCTGGGTAACAAACACGGCGAGGGCCAGCGCCGCCAAGCTGGCTGTGATGCTGAACAGGCCCCGGATAGACAGCCCACTGGCCACGGCCCCCATCACCGGCCCCGCTAGGGCAATCCCCAGGTCAAATCCGCCGAGACAGAGGCCAAAGGTGCGGCCCCGCTCTCGGGGATAGGAGCGATCGGCAATTAGGGCGGCCATCGCCGGGATCAGGATGCCCGATCCCAACCCTTCCACCAGGCCGGCCGCCAAAAACTCGCTGACCCGATCCGCAGTTTGGAGGGTCAGCATCGCCACCAGGTAGCAGCCCAAGCTGAGGGTGATGAATCGGCCCCGCCCCAACCGATCCAGGCCGCGCCCCACCACAAACCGGGCCAGCAGACTGGAAAGAGCCACGGCGGTGTAGAACAGCCCCGGATTCATAGGAATACCTTCCCGCTGGATCAGGAGGGGGATGAAAATTTGCAGCGTGCCAAACACCAACCCCACCAGCAGCAGCACGAGGGCGGGAATCCGCAGCCGGGGCGCGAGGAGGAGTGTCCACAGTGCCGCCCGCCCTTGGCTCGGATGGGCGGCCGGCCGCATGGGAATTCCCATGAGACACCAGAGCAGGGCTGCCATGCCTAGGCCGGCCGCAAGCAGGAATAAGGGTGTGTAGCCCCACCATTCAGCCACGTACCCCCCCAGGGCTGGCCCCAGCGCCACGCCGACCGGTTGGGCCATGGTCATGTAGCCCAGGATGCGACCCCGGCCGGCCGTCGGCGTCAGATCCGTCACCAGTGCCAGATAGCCGGTGGTGAAGGCGGCGATGCTGAGGCCGTGGTAGATACGCAGGATGATCAGTAGGGGAATCGTGTGAACCACCAGGTACCCTAGAGGCGCAGTGGCGGCTGCCAGCAGACCAATCCGGATCACCAAGACTCGACTGCGCTGATCCGCCAACTGACCCACCCAGGGCCGAAACAGCAGCAGGCCGGCGGCAAAGGCCCCAATCACCCAGCCCACCGAGCCATCGCTAAACCCCAATTCCGTGCTCAGATAGAGCGGCAAGGTGGGCAACAGCAAACTCAGACCGAACCAAAACAGGAACGCGACCCCGAAGAGGCGAACCAGACAGCGGGTAGCATCCTGCGACCGTGTATCAGCCAAAATCCTTAACCCTCAGTAGCGATTGACGAAGCAAATACCTAGAGAACTCTTTACAGACTGTTACATTCCATAGTAGGCGAGTCCCTCGGCCGGCCGAGGGGAATCCCTAGCCTACCCTTGCGCCTTTCAACGTCCGCCTCTGTCCTGCTGCCCTATGCGACCCCAACCCCACCCCAGCGGCCCTGGTCAGGAATCGGTCTGGGCCTATCCTCGCCCCCCGCGACTGGAACCCACCCCCCGTCTGATTGAGATCCGCTTTAACGGCCTTCTCCTTGCCCAGACCCAGCGGGCCTACCGGGTTCTGGAAACCAGCCATCCCCCGGTCTATTACCTGCCTCCGTCCGATGTGCAGATGGCCTACCTGCGGCCGGCCGGCCGCACCACCTTCTGTGAGTGGAAAGGCCAGGGCCACTACTTCCATGTCCAAGTCGGTGACCGGTGCGCCGAGAACGCTGCTTGGCACTACCCCCATCCCACCCCACCCTTTGCCCCCATCGCCGGATACTTGGCCTTCTACCCCCGCCCTATGGATAGCTGCACCGTGGATGGAGAACCGGTGCAACCCCAGCCCGGCGGCTTCTACGGCGGTTGGATCACCGCAGACATTGTCGGCCCTTTCAAGGGGGAGCCGGGAACCGCTGCCTGGTAAATTTCCTGCAAACCCCGGTGGAGAACCGGACTATACTGAAGGGGTTCCTTCTGCGGCCGGCCGACCTCGTGGATCTGTCCTCCAAAGTTGAGTACGGCCTCCTGGCGCTCATGGCCCTGGCCCGCAGCTATGACCGCAACGAACCCCTGCAAATCTGCCAGATTGCCAGCCAGCAGGACATTCCGGATCGCTACCTGGAACAGCTACTGGCAACCCTGCGGCGGGGTGGGTTGGTACGCAGTCAGCGGGGTGCCCGCGGCGGCTACTACCTAGCTCGCCCTCCCTGGCAAATCACCCTCTTGGATATCAAAACCTGTCTGGAAGGCCCGGCCCAAGCCGAGGGTGAAGCGGTGAGCCTCAGTGCTGAGCGGGCGATTGTCCAAGAGATTTGGCAGGAAGTCCAGCAGGCGATGAAGGCTGTCTGGCAGGGCTATACCCTCCAGGATCTCTGCCAGCGGTGGGAAGCCCGTCAGAACCGACACATCATGTACTACATCTAACCGGAGGCTACCGTGCGGATTGCCCAGGATGTCACAGAACTGGTCGGCCGGACACCCTTGGTCTACCTGAACCGGATTCCCCAGGCTGAAGGCTGTGGGGCGACGATTGTGGTCAAGCTGGAGGGGATGAACCCAGCAGCTTCGGTCAAGGATCGGATCGGCGTCAACATGATCCACACTGCCGAAGCGGCCGGCCGCATCCAGCCGGGGAAAACCCTCCTGGTCGAACCTACTTCTGGCAACACCGGTATTGCCCTGGCCATGGTGGCGGCGGCCCGGGGCTATCGTTTGCTGCTCACGATGCCAGAAACCATGAGTCTAGAGCGGCGGGCCATGCTCAAAGCCTACGGTGCCCAATTGGAACTCACCCCTGGCAGCGAGGGCATGGGGGGGGCTATTCGCCGCGCCTGGGAAGTTGTCGAGACCACCCCCGACGCCTACATGTTACAGCAGTTCCAGAACGCCGCCAACCCTGACATCCATGCCGTCACCACCGCTGAGGAAATCTGGGCGGATACCGACGGCCAAGTGGACATGCTGATTTCAGGGGTGGGAACCGGCGGCACCATTACCGGTGTGGCCCGCACCCTCAAGGCCCGCAAACCCAGCTTCCAGGCCATTGCCGTAGAACCCGCCAACAGTCCCGTCCTCTCCGGCGGCCGGCCGGGGCCGCACAAAATTCAGGGCATTGGCGCGGGTTTTGTACCCAGTGTCTTAGACGTAAATTTGATCGACGAGGTGATTCAGGTTAGCGACGAACAGGCCATCACCTATGGTCGGCGACTGGCCCGCGAAGAAGGACTCCTATCGGGTATCTCCTCCGGAGCCGCCCTCTGGGCTGCGATCCAGGTGGCCAAACGTCCAGAGCACGCCGGCAAGCTGGTCGTGATGATTCAGCCCAGTTTTGGGGAACGCTACCTGAGTACCGCCCTTTTTCAGGATCCGGAACTCCTGGGTACCCCCACCCTTGTCTGACAGGTTAGACCACTAGGTCGGGGGTTCCGCCCGTCGAACGTGCCCGGCCGGCCCCGCGTATTCTGAGTGGGCTTGGATGGGAGCCGCGCCGCCCCGTCCCCCAATTCCAGGCCCGTCCCAACATCACCCATACCCCAACTGACTGACCCACCGTGGCTTCTGTTGACCCCGCCCCTGACACCGATCTGGATGCTGCCCTGCGGGATGCGGAGTCCCTGCTCACCAGCCTCAAGGCCCGTCATGCCCAGATCCAGTCTGCCCTCCAGGAACGGCAGCAGATTCAAACCCATCTCCAAACTCAACATCGACGGGAACTCCAGGCTGACCTGCGGGCCTACACCCAGCGCCTGGAAGAGTTAGAAACGCTCCTAGAGAGCCGTCTATTGACCTGGGGCAGCTTCAAACAGCCCTTTTGGCAGGCGGTGCGCTTTGGCGGATTGGGCCTTGTCCTGGGGTTTCTGCTGCGGGGTTGTGTCGCAGCCTAAAGCCCCTCTCAGAATCTACCCAAGAAAATTCACACGAAACTTTACAGATCGCGGTACATCCGTTAAGATAACTCCAGCAGCTTCACCGCTGCCTCATATCACATCCATAAGGACTTATTGAGCCATGACTGCTACCCTTGAGCGTCGCGAAAGCGCTTCTCTGTGGGAACAGTTTTGCAGCTGGGTCACCTCCACCGACAACCGCCTTTACATTGGCTGGTTCGGCGTGTTGATGATCCCCACCCTGCTGACTGCCACCACTGTCTTCATCATTGCCTTCATCGCTGCTCCCCCCGTGGACATCGACGGCATCCGTGAGCCTGTTTCT
>JACYLR010000032.1 GCA_015272465.1 Gloeomargaritaceae cyanobacterium C42_A2020_066 | reverse complement strand
ACCTTGAACAACACCTGGCAACCATGCTGCCGAAGCAACGCGCTTTTGCTTTCGTGGGGGTTGCGGCTGCCCTTGCCTTTTCTACAGGCTTGGCCATTCCCCTGGTGACTGCCCCTCGCAAGTAGTCCAGTCCGCTGACCCGCTCAGGGATGCCGTGAGCGGAGAGCGTCTGTCCACAAGGCTAACTGAGTCTCAGAGGAAAGCCTGGAGGGCAGCTCGGACGTCCCCATAGCGGTACGAGAATCCCATGGCCAAGGTACGCTCTGGGATCACCTGTTGGCCGGTGAGCACCACCTGAGCGCCATCGCCCAGCAACAACTCTAGGACAAAGGCCGGTACCGGCAACCAGGACGGCCGGCCGATCACCTCCCCCAGAATCCGACAGAACTCGGCCATCCGCACCGGCTGAGGGGCTGTGGCATTGTAGACCCCTGACCAGGCTGGGTTATCCAGAGCCGCCAGGATCAGCGCCACCAGATCATCCCGATGAATCCAGCTAAACCACTGGCGACCACTGCCGATTGGGCCACCCAGAAAGCCCCAAAACGGCGGCAGGATTTTGGCAAGTGCCCCGCCCATCGCCAGGACAATGCCAATGCGGAAAATCACCAATCGACAACCACTGGCCGTCACCGGTTGGGCAGCAGCTTCCCAGGCTTGGCAAACTTGGCTCAAAAAGTCGGTGCCCGGTGGGCTGGTTTCGGTGAACCGGGCGGTCTCGCTGGCCCCGTAATAGCCAATGGCTGAGGCGTTGATCAGCACGGCCGGCCGGGGTTGGGCCTGGGCGATGGCTTCCACCAGTCGCTGGGTGCCCTGTTGACGGCTGTCCAGGATGGCTTGACGCTTCTCTGGGGTCCAGCGGTCGGCAATGGGTTCCCCGGCCAGGTTGACCACGGCGTCGCAGCCCGCCACGGCCTCCTGCCACCGGCCGGCCGAGAGGGGGGTATAGGCTACAACCTGGGTTTGGGGAAAGCGCTGCTGGGCAGCCTCGGGTTGACGGGTGAAGATCACGACTTGGTCGCCGCGGGCCAACAACTGGGCGACAAGGGCCTCACCGACAAATCCGGTCGCGCCGGTCACTGCTACTTTCATGGTTTCAGGGGGATGGCAGGGAGATACCCAAGCAGCCAGGCTGGGGAAACACTGGGGGGCTTAAGACTGGATGCATCGGCAACTCACACGATACACCCCCAGCCTGAGGGCAGTGGAAAATCCGGCCGGCCGGTTCCGATAAGTCGGCGCGATTGGGGATGCGAGGGGATGCAATCCTGATGGGCAGTACTGGATTCGAACCAGTGGCTTTCTGCTTGTAAGGCAGACACTCTACCGCTGAGTTAACCGCCCCCGCAATAGCCCAAGTATTATAGCAGTGGTGTTGAGGAGCCTCCCATGCCGGCCGGCCGAGTCCACGACCGGATTGTTCTCTGGGGCACCCCCTGGGTTGCCGGGGCTGCCTTCTGGGTGACCCGCAGCAGTGACCTCACCCTGTGGGCCACCGGAGCCTACCTGTTTGGCGGCCTGATGTTTTCCGGTGACCTGGATACCCTATCCCGCCCTTGGCAGCGCTGGGGGCCATTTCGCTGGCTATGGGCACCCTACCGCACAGTTCTGCGCCACCGCTCCTTCTGGTCCCATGGGCCGCTGGTTGGGACTGCCCTGCGGCTGCTCTACCTGGGTATTTGGGTGGGCCTGGTGTCTGGCATCGTTTGGTGCATCAGCAATGCTTTGGGGGAACCCCTCTGGCAGTGGCAAGGGCTTCCTGCGCAGGTTGAGCCAATCTGGCAACGCCATCAAGCGCAAGTCCTAGCCCTGCTCGCTGGGTTGGAACTGGGTTCCCTCAGCCATTCCGGGAGCGATTGGCTTTTTTCGCTAGTAAAGCGGCGGCGGCCCAAACCCCGTTCCACGGGCAGTTGACTCCTGATTTGGGAATGATATCGGTGTACGACTGCGTGATTGTCGGGGCAGGGATGGCGGGCCTCACGGCCGGCCGGACACTCCAAGCCCAGGGCTGGTCGGTGGTGATCCTGGACAAGGCCCGTGGCCCAGGAGGACGAATGGCAACGCGCCGGTTCGGGCCGGAGGGGTTGCCGCCAGGGGTGTTTGACCACGGGGCCCAATACGTTACGGCCACCGATCCCCACTTTGCAGACTGGGTTGCCACCGCTGAGCAAGCCGGCCATCTCAAAATCTGGTGCGGGGAGAGGGCTGGGGAGGACGTCACCAAAGCGCGCTACTGCGGCACCACGGGCATGACGGCTTTTCCCAAGGCCCTAGCGGCTGGGCTAAGGATTCACTACAGCCAACGAGTCATTCAGGTGCTGGCCACGGCTCAGGGATGGCAGGTTATACCAGAAGCCGGCGAGCCTTATACCAGCCGCTTCCTGCTGCTTACCGCACCCGTGCCCCAGAGTGTGGCCCTGCTCACTGCCAGTGGTCTGGCCGTACCCCCAGATTTGACGGCGGTCACCTACAGTCGCTGCCTCACGGTGATGGCTTACCTGAGCAGTGCCTCAGAAATTCCCGCGCCGGGCTATGTCGGAGATCCCCCCGCCCCCCTGGTCTGGATCGCCGACAACCAGCAAAAGGGTGTTTCATCGGCCCCAACCCTGACTCTCCAAGCCGATCCCAGTTTCAGCTTGGTTCATTGGGATGACATCGATGACCGCATTGTCGAACACCTCACCCAGGCGGCCGGCCGGTGGCTCAAGGATTCCTGCATTCTGATGACCCAAGTCCAGCGCTGGCGATACAGTCTGGTGACTCAGCCCCATCCCGCACCTTTTGCGGCCTTGGCAACGCCCCATCCCCTAGTGCTAGCGGGCGATGGTTTTGCGGCCGGCCGGGTGGAGGGAGCTTTTCAGTCAGGACAGGCGGCAGCAGCCTACCTAGTGAGCACTTCTAGGGCTGGGCAGGGGGAATCTGCTCTAGGGCAATCAGAGCCTCCAACACGGTCTTGACCACGGGTGCCGTCACCGTGGAACCAAAGGCATTACCCGCCTGGGGTTCATCGGCCACTGCAAGTACCACGTAGCGCGGCTTTTCAATCGGGAAGACCGCCACAAAACTGGTGATCTTGCCCTGGATGTAGCCCCCGGTTGCGCCGGCTTTTTGGGCCGTGCCGGTTTTGCCCCCCACCCGGTAGCCGGGAATGCGAGCCGGTTTACCCGTGCCCTGGGTAACCACCTTTTCCAGCATGTCCACCACAGTTCGGCTGGTTTGGGGACTGAAGACCGCAACCGGGGCCGGCCGGGCAGGTGGTTTCACCAGATTGCCGTCAAAGTCCACCAGGCCCCGCACCACATGGGGATAGACGAGGCGGCCGCCATTGGCCAGCGCGGCGTAGAGTTGCACCAACTTCAACGGTGTGAGGGATAGCCCCTGACCAAAGGAAGCGGTCGCAGCTTCGATGGGGTAGTTGATAAATTCTCCAGGGGATTTGAGGCTCGTGGGAGAGACAGGCGAGAGATCCGTCTCCAGGTTCTGGCCAAAGCCCAAACGTTGCAGCCATTCGTAGTAGAGCTTACGGGGCAGGCGATCCATGATGTGCACCATCCCCACGTTGCTGGAGCGCTCCAGGATACGGGTCACGTCAATGCTGCCGTTGCCGCCGGCCGTGGAAAAGTCAAAATTTTGGATGGGCCAGCCGCCGACGGTGATGCGGCCCTCGTCATAGAACACCGTGTTGGCCTGCACCCGCCCCGTCTCTAGGGCGATGGCGACGTTGATGGGTTTGAAGGTAGAACCCGGTTCGTAGAGGTCGAGTACCGCCCAGTTCTTGAAACGCGCATGTTCTTCCTTGGGGTACTTAAAAAACTGGTTCGGATCGAAGGCGGGTTCTGAGACTAGGGCCAGTAGACTGCCATCCTGGGCGTCCATCACCAGTACTGCCCCCCGCTTGGCCTGGAACTTGCCCAGGGCCTGGCTGAGGGCCTCTTGGGCCTCCCGCTGGAGCCGCAGATCGAGGGTGAGTTGGAGGCGGGTTTCATCCTGTTCCAACAAACCCACGGGGAGGTCGTAACTGAGGGGGGCTGCCTGGGCGTCCTGGCGGATCAGGACGGCCGGCCGCGGCACCTTGAGCTGAGGCGCTTGGGTCTGTTCCACACCTGCCTGACCTTGGCGATCCCGATTGACAAAGCCGACAATTTCAGCGCCCACCCGACCTTGGGGGTAGAGACGGATGTAGTGGGGCGAGAGTTCGAGGCCATTCAAGTTGAGGGCGCGGATCTGGCGGGCCACGGATTCGGGCACATCCTCAGCGGCGCGGATGCCCGTCGGTTGATCCCCCCACTGAGCCACGAGAGCGGGGGCCGGCCGGCCGAGTAAGGGGCTGAGTTTTTCGGCGACCCGGGCCGCTGGCTCCTGAAACTGTACCGGGTGGACGTAGAGGTCAGCCACGGGTTGATCGACTGCCAGCACCTCCCCCCGTCGATCGACAATCGGGCGGCGGGGTGTGACCGCCGTCAGTCGGCGCGCCTGTTGGGCCTCTGCCCGCGCCCGCAGTTCATCCCGTTCTAGGACTTGGAGGACAAACAGCCGGCCGGCCAGTGCCACAATCCCCACCAAAAAGATCAGCCACACCAAATCCAGCCGCTTGGTGGGCCGGAGACGGCGACCAACAGGGAAGGGGACAACCATGCAGAACCTGTGCGGGAGGAATGCCTGCGCCTAGTATCCTCCGGAACCCAGGGGTGCGGCCGGCCGATGGGTGGGTGCAGCCCAAGGCCGTGGGGCCGCAGGATTCAGGAAAACCTGGGTATTAGGCCGCGGGGGCACTAGTCCGGTCACACGACTGCGGCCCTCTTGGACGAAATAAGTTTTCAGGGCCGTCTGGGCTAGGGTTAACTCCCGCTCCTGACGTTCCAACTGGGCCAGATGACGGTACTGCTGCTGCCAAACCGTTTGGCGATGGGCAAACCAGCCGTACAATCCCAGCACCGTCAGCCCCGCCACCGCCGTCACACCCTGACTGACGCGATAGAGACGCACCAGAGCAACCGGTGCCACCTTTTCAGGTCGCCGCAGGGGAACCACCTTATCCTGACGAGACCGGCCGGCCGGCCGAGATCCCGCCGGTTCGAGGAACCTACGTAGGGGAATAGCCATGAGTTAACACTCCACACACCGAGGAACCGAACCCGTCAGCCCAGTATTAGGCTTCATCAATACGAATGCCTCAAGTATCATTTCTTCACCCAAGTCCTTGGGCCACTTGTCGGAAATTTTTACATATCTTTACATTAAAGGAGCTTCACCCTGACCTTGGCTCGCGGGGAGAGTCCCGCGAATTGCACCCTGAGGGCAAGGGCATACTAGGGTAGGTCATGCCTGTGATGGCCCCAATCAACCTTGTATTCAGGTTCAAACCCGTGACAGCCCCCCAGCCCTGGAGTCAGCGGTTCAGTTCCCCCCTCCATCCCGCCATTGCCCGCTTCAACGCCAGCCTCAGCTTCGATATTGCCCTGATTGACTACGACCTAACCGGCTCCCAGGCCCATGCCCGGATGCTGGGTCAGGTGGGCATCCTCACAACAGCGGAGGCGGAAACCCTGGTGGCAGGGCTAGAAACCATTCGCCAGGAATACCATCAGGGCCTGTTCCAGCCTGGTCTCGACGCCGAGGATGTGCATTTAGCAGTGGAACGGCGACTCACGGAGTTAGTGGGGGACACGGGCAAGAAACTGCACACCGCCCGCTCCCGGAATGACCAGGTCGCCACGGATTTGCGTCTCTACCTCCGGGATCAGATCGATGCTATCCGCCAGCAGTTGCGAACCTTCCAGGAAGCGCTCCTTGATCTGGCGGATGCTCATGTGGAAACCCTAATTCCCGGCTATACCCACCTCCAGCGCGCCCAGCCCTTGAGTTTGGCCCACCACCTGTTGGCCTATTTTGAAATGGCCCAGCGGGATTGGGAGCGCCTCGGGGAAATTCGGGGTCGGGTGAATGTCTCACCCCTAGGATCGGGTGCACTGGCTGGCACAACCTTTCCTATCGACCGTCACTTTACGGCTGAGGCACTGGGGTTTGCCCAGGTGGGTCGCAACAGCCTGGATGGGGTAAGTGACCGGGACTTCGCTATCGAGTTTCTAGCGGCGGCGAGTTTGATTCTGGTACACCTGTCCCGGTTGGCGGAGGAAGTCATCCTTTGGTCATCCCAAGAGTTTCAGTTCGTCAAGCTCCTGGATGCCTGTGCCACGGGGTCGAGTATTATGCCCCAGAAGAAAAACCCCGACGTGCCGGAGTTGGTGCGGGGCAAGGCCGGCCGGGTGTTTGGCCATCTCCAAGCCCTGCTGGTGGTACTCAAGGGGCTACCCCTGGCCTATAACAAAGACCTCCAGGAGGACAAGGAAACCTTGTTTGACACGGTGGCGACGGTTCGGGCCTGCCTGGAGGCGATGACAATTCTGCTCACCGAAGGTCTTGAGTTTCGGGTCGAGCGGTTGGTGGGGGCAGTGGGTGAGGACTTTTCCAATGCCACCGATGTCGCTGATTATTTGGCAGCGCGGGGTGTTCCCTTCCGGGAAGCTTATCAGTTGGTCGGGCGGTTGGTACGGCAGTGCACGGAGCGAGGCCTGCGCTTGATGGATCTGACCCTCACGGAGTGGCAGGAACTGCACCCGAAATTTGAGGCGGATATCCTCACGGCGATTACCCCGCAGCAGGTGGTGGCCGGCCGACAAAGTTATGGGGGCACAGGATTCTCCCAGGTGCAGGCGGCCCTTCGAGTTGCCCGTGACCTTATCTTGGTATGACAAAGCAACCAGGGCGGCAATCTCCTCTGAACTCCGGGGCAGAGGGGCGGCCGGTTAGAGAAGTTAAGGGAAGTGTCTTGTCTTTGTTGATAGCTGTTACCGAGGGCTACCAAATGCAAGGTTCAACAGCTAGCTCAAGCGATGGCCAGCAGCCGTTGCATCTGTGGAAATAATACTTAGCCCATTGATAATGATAATTACATGACCTGGTTAAGATAGTAGGAGTTAGAGTCTCTTGGAGGTGACTGTATGAATTCGATGTCTGGATTACTAAATCGCATCACTCAAACTCCTGGTCAGTGTGGAGGTCGGCCCTGCATTCGAGGAATGCGGATTCGAGTCGCCGATATATTGGAAATGTTGGCTGAAAACGTGAGTGTCGCTGAGATTCTGCAAGACTTTCCGGATTTAGAACTGGCAGATATTCAAGCTTGCCTGCTCTTCGCTGCCCGCCGCACTGATTTTCCTAGACTGACCGCGTGAAGATTTGGGTTGATGCTCAACTACCTCCAACGCTGGCGAAATGGCTGTCAGTCACCTTTAGCTTAGAAGCTGCTGCGCTGCGAGACCTATCACTTCGAGATGCGCAGGATATTGAGATTTTTGAGGCAGCACGAACCCAAAAAGCTGTAATCATGACAAAAGACAGCGACTTCATCGACCTCGTATGTCGAATGGGAACACCGCCGCAGATTTTGTGGCTAACCTGTGGCAATGTCACGAGTCACAGCCTACGACTATTGCTAGCTGCAACCTTGCCTGATGCGCTAGAACGACTACGACAAGGAGAAATGATTGTGGAAATCAGTAATGCTCATTAAGGACATTACTGAGGTTTAGGTGTCACTAAATTAGCTAGTCGGTTGTTGAATGTGATTATAGCCGGATTGCCTTAGCTTGACACACGTCCATTACATAAGCCTTTGAACTAACCAGAGAGCTGTTGAGCCTACAGCTTTGAACCTAATGTGTCAACCTAAGCATGAATAGCTATAGCCGATTATATAGCCGATTAGGCTAAGAATGCGACACTCTATTTCCACAGTAAGCACGGACAATCTCATCTATACTAGTGT
>JACYLR010000137.1 GCA_015272465.1 Gloeomargaritaceae cyanobacterium C42_A2020_066 | reverse complement strand
AGGGTCTGGCGGGCGGTTTGGACATTGGCCTGGTTAGCAGCCACCAAGGCTTGACTGTTGGTGACCACAGCCTGCTGCCGGTCAGGTTCTAACTGCACCAGCGTTGCTCCGGCTTTAACCCCCTGCCCCGGCTGTACCGCAATGGCCGTGACCTGGCCCTCCTGCTTGGGTTTGAGAACCACGGACTTGCGGGATTCGAGACGCCCAATGTAGTCCGTGACTTCTTGCAACGGTTGGAGGGTGACAACCTGAAGTTGCACCGGCAGGGGCGGAAACGCGGGAGGGCCGGCCGGCCGCTGGGCGCAGGCCCCCAAGCCCAGCAGCAAGCTCAGGGGGAAGGCTCGTGTCCACCACACTTGAGTCCTCACAGGCCACCTCCGCTGACGGTTCCACAGGATGGGCTAGGGGGCCACCGGGAATACCCAGTAACCGTTTTCCAACTATAGCAATCGCTCGTTTTAACTCAGGGCTGATCCAGGGTGTGCCGGAGATCTGCGCAAAAATCGGTGATCGACTGGAGGCCGGCCGCCGGTTCAGGCTGGTGAAGTCGCTGCACAAAAGCACTGCCGACAATCACGGCATCGGCCCCCCAATCCCGCACTTGGCGCGCCTGCTCTGGCTGGGAGATACCAAAGCCGACGCCAATGGGCTTGGTCGTCATCTGACGCATCTGGTGGAGCAAATCGGCGACCCGGCCGGCCACTTGGGTACGCGCCCCGGTGACACCAGTGACACTCACCAGATAGACAAACCCTTGGGATTGGGCCACGATCCGCTGAATGCGTTCGGCCGGGGAGGTGGGGGCCACCAATAGGGTGAGTTCAACCCCCTGATCGGCGGCCGGCCGCAGCAGGGACTCGGCTTCCTCTAGGGGTAAATCCGGTACCACCAGCCCCGTTGCACCGGCTTGGGCCACCTGCCGCAAAAACTGGGGAATGCCGCGGTTGAGAATTGGGTTGTAGTAGGTGAAAAGAATGATCGGGGCTTGGAGGTGGGGACTGACTGTCTGTACCAACTCCAGTACCGCGTCCAGGGTAACCCCCCGCCCCAAAGCACGGGTGGCCGCCGCCTGAATCACGGGGCCATCAGCCAGGGGGTCTGAGTAGGGCACCCCTAGCTCGATCAGGTCAGCACCCTGCTGATCCAGTCGGTACAGGGCCTGAGCCGTAGTTTCCAGATCCGGGTCGCCCGCCGTAATGAAAGGAATCAGGGCACAGCGAGAACCCAGGGACGCAAACCGTTCGGAAACACGCATGCTGGCTGATCCTGGGGAGCTAACGCACAAACTGAGGCATCACATCGGCGCTGGTCAAGAGACCACAGTGGCCTTGACACCACAACCGCCGGCCGGCCTTCAGGTAGCCCAGGGCTGGCCCACAGACATTGGCGGCCATGCTGGTTTCATCCCCCAGGGTGAAGATGTGGGTCGAGACCCGGCCTTCAAAGGTGCGGCCGGTGAGCTTCACATGGGTACTCAAGGGCTTCTTGGGATTGCGGGTGTCCACAACACCACCCACCGTTACCCGGTCGCGGGGGCACACGCCCGCCAGTTCGAGGAGGATGTCGTCGGCGTGCTCCATGTGTTCCAGCTTGAGCAGACCACCCGTCTGATCCAAAAGTGCTTCCACCTCAGCGTCCGAGAGGCCCATGGCCCGCTCCACGCTATAGCCAGGCAGATGAGCAATATCTTCCCGAATGGTGGCCCGGTAGGCTTCCCAGTTGGCGATGCCCACCCCGAACGTAATCGTCACCGCCAGAACTTCTTCGTAGCTCTGGGCCGCTAGGGCCGCCGCGGCAGTCAGCAATCCGGGTGTCGCGCCGCAGCCTGTGAGGTAGGTAATACCGGCTTGGCGCAGGTCATCCTGGAGGCCCAAAAGCTGCTCCACAGCACTAGTCCGCTTCAGGGCATCCACCAGCACCCCCCGCCATCCTGAGGCGATGAACTGGCGGGCCACCTCGGCCATAAAGGTATTGGGCAGATTGGGCAGAGCCAGAAAATAGCCCTCTACCTCCGGGGCCTGGGCGACCAAATCCGCAATACTCTGAGTACTCATGACGCCGACGGGTTCCAGATGGCCCACCGACCCCTGGGCATAGGCGGCTTGACAGGCGTCCAACTCCAGGCCGGCCGGCCGGTAAGCGTAGCCCTGCTTATCGGCCACGGCTATCCAGCGCATCTCCTGCTTGGCCCTGAGCATGCGGGCCATCGCTTGACCCAGGCCCCCAAATCCAAGAATCCCGACCCCTAGGGGAGTGTGTACCACGCCGTCTCTCCATCCAGCAGACTCTATTGTGCCAGGATAAGCCGACACTGGAACGTGGGGCATTTAAGAAGTACTGGGTGGCATGGCTGACACCCCAACTTCAGGAAACTGTCACTTAATGGTCATAACTCATGTCACCACAGGTATCAATCTACGCTCGGAACGGAATGCTACGGGTTGGGTTCAAGGCGGCTGGTTTGAGGCGTCGATGGGCGGGGAAATGTAAGGCGAATCATCAGCTTGAGACGTGCCAATAGGAGAGAGGTCGCTCGATATGTCCAGGAAACTGAATCCCCGGACTAAGGTGGTTATGCCCACCGAGGCTGAGAATGAGGCGATCACGGCGGCGGCGCTATCCGACCCCGATGCACAGCCCCTTACTGATGACGAACTCGCTCAGATGAAGCCCATCCAGGAGCGACAATCCCAGGCTAGGCAAAGGCAAGGACTTGAGTCTACCTAAAGACTCCCCATGTGCGAATCTGGGGGGCAGTGCTACTGTACCCGGTTATCCGCTAAGGTTTCCCGCCGCCGCTCCCGGTTAAGTTCATCTGCCAGACTGACCCTTGTTCGCTCAAAGTCAGCCCAGATTCTTTCCAGAACAGCTTGGCACTGCTGGAGTCAGACGCTTTCCCTGGCTAGCCACCTAGGGCCGTCGCCAGCGGTGCCCGGAGTTGTGCATCAGCAACTCCGCTTCCAGTGGCCCCCAAGTGCCCGCCTCGTACTGGGGTACCGTCACCCGGCCGGCCGGCCCTTCCCACGCCGCCAACGCCGGAGTCACCACCCGCCAGGCTTCCTCTACCTCGTCACCCCGGGTAAACAGGGTTTGGTCACCCAGCATACAGTCCAGCAGCAGACGCTCGTAGGCGTCGGCCGTACTAGTGCCAAAGGTGGAACCGTACTGGAAATCCATGTCCACCGACCGGCTACGCATATCTGGCCCCGGCATTTTGACCTCAAAGCGCAGGGCAATTCCCTCATTGGGCTGAATCCGCAGCACGAGGACATTGGGACTGGCCTGCTGGGCCACCGAGGGAAAGATAGCTAGAGGCACTTGGCGGAACTGAATGGCGATCTCGGTCACCTTTTTCGGCAGCCGCTTACCGGAACGCAAGTAAAAGGGCACCCCCTGCCAACGCCAGCTATCCACCAGCAGCTTCATACCCACGTAGGTTGGGGTTGTGGATTCCGGATTGACATTGTGCTCCTGACGATAGCCAGGGACAGGCTTGCCGCGCATCCAGCCGGGGCCGTACTGGGCCATCACCGCCGCCGAGGCAAGCTGCTGGCCCCGCGCCGCCAAATTGGTTGCCTGCAAGACCTTGAGCTTTTCGTTGCGGATGCTGTCGGCCTGGAGGGAACTGGGGGGTTCCATCGTGGTCAAGCAGAACAGTTGCAGGGTGTGGTTCTGGATCATGTCCCGCAGGGCACCGGAGGATTCGTAGTAACCAGCCCGATCCTCAACCCCAACGGTTTCTGCCACCGTAATCTGGACGTGATCGACAAACTGGCGATTCCACAACGGCTCGAAGATGGCGTTGGCGAACCGAAACACCAGCAGGTTCTGAACCGTCTCCTTACCCAGGTAATGGTCGATGCGGTAAACCTGGGCCTCGGCACAGGCCGTCTGCACCACCCGGTTGAGGATCTGCGCCGAAGCTAAATCTCGGCCGAAGGGTTTTTCAATCACCAGCCTGGCCCGCTCCGTATCCGCCAGTAGGCCGGCCGCCCCCAGTTGCTGAATCGCCTCCGGGAAGAAGTTGGGGGAAACCGCCAGGTAGTACATGTGGTGGCCCCGAATCCCCCGCTCCTGATCCAGTTGACCTACCAGATCCCCCAGAGCCGCGTAGCTGGTGGGGTTATCCATATCTCCGGCGCAGTAGTACAGACTACTGGCAAAGGCCTGCCACTCCTCCTCGGTGCCAATCCCATCGGAAAAGCGCTCCACCCCTTCCCGCATTTGCTCCCGGAAGTAGTCGTGGCTCCAGGGTCGTCGGGCAAACCCGATGATTGCAGTTTCTGGGGCCAAGCGCCGCTGCTGACGCAAGTGGTAGAGCGCCGGCACTAGCTTGCGCTGGGTCAGGTCACCGGAGGCCCCAAAAATCACGATCACAAAGGGTTCTGGGGTGCGCTCCTGTTGGAGGCCGACCCGCAGGGGATTGTCGCGCAGAGAAACCATAGGGAAGGGGGAACTGGGTAGAGAATCTCAGACGGTCGCCAGTTGTTCGGCCTTGGCGGCCAGGGAGGCCAGCAGGGCGTTGAAGGGTTCAACAAACTTCTGAATGCCTTCGTCCAAGAGTTCGGCCATCGCCTGATCGAGGTCAACGCCAGCAGCACTGACGGCCGCCAACAGGTCGTCGGCCGTACTCAGGTCGCCGAGGAGATGGTCACTGATCTGGCAGTGGTCGGCGCAGGCTTCGATGGTTTCGGGAGGCAGGGTATTGACTGTATCGGGGCCGATCAACTCCTCGACATACATCACATCCCGGTACTGGGGATTCTTGGTGCTGGTGCTGGCCCACAGTAGCCGCTGAACCTTGGCCCCCTGGTTCACGAGCATCTGCCAGCGCTCACCGGCAAAAATGTCGCGGAACCGTTCGTAGGCCACCTTGGCGTTGGCAATGGCCACCTTGCCTTGGAAGCTGAGGATTTTGGCCTGCTCCTCAGGGCTGGCTTGAGCCGCCAGGGTTTCCAGGAGTTTATCGACCTTGGTATCGATCCGACTCAGAAAGAAGCTGGCCACGGAGGCGATCCGATCAATGGGCTGGCCGGCCGCTGCCCGTGCTTCCAGGCCCCGGATGTAGGCCCAGGCGGTTTCGACGTAGGCTTGGACACTAAACAGCAGGGTGACATTGACGTTGATTCCGGCGGCAATCACCTGCTCCACGGCCACCAACCCTTCAGGGGTGCCGGGAATCTTGATCATGACGTTCGGCCGGCCGAGAGTCTCCCAGTAGCGTTGGGCTGCTGCAATTGTGCCTGCTGTATCCCGCGCCAGTTCCGGGGCGACCTCGATACTCACATAGCCATCCAGGCCGTCGGTCTCGTCGTAGAGGGGCCGGAAAATATCGCAGGCATTTTGGATGTCCTCAAAAGCCAGGGACTCGTAGATGTCCATCACCGGCCGGCCGGCCTTGATGCCTGCCAGGATGGCATCATCGTAGATGGCGTTGCCGGCAATGGCTTTTTGGAAAATCGCCGGGTTGGAGGTGATGCCCCGGATGCCCCGACTCTGGAGCAGGGCCTGGAGTTGACCGGAGACGATCAAGTCACGGCTCAAGTTATCCATCCAGACGCTTTGGCCGTAGTCAACAATCGTCAGGAGGGGATTGGCAGCCACCATAGGAACACCTCAGGGGAAAGCGTGAGTACCACCGGGCCAGCGGCCGGCCGACTCAGTGCTATTCTCAAACCCCCAGCCGGAAACCCCCGGCGAATTTAAGACCGGCTCAAGGAAACTCGGCAGCTTTCGGTCACGCTACAGGCTACAGGACTCGGCATAGAAGGATTCCACCAGGGCCACATCCTCTGGACTGCCAGCCACAAAGGGGGCACGAGCGTGGAGGTGACTAGGCACCACATCCAGCAAATCCTGGGTACCCGTGGAGGCCCGGCCCCCAGCCTGAGCCGCTAGGAATCCCAGGGGTGCCGTTTCGTAGAGCAGCCGCAGTTTCCCCTCTGGCTTTTTCTTGGTGCCAGGGTATAGGAAGACACCTCCCTCTAGGAGGATGCGATGGAAATCCCCCACCAGCGCCCCGCTGTAGCGAGCAGTGTAGCCCTCATGGCGGTGAACATAGCGGATGTACTCCCGCACCGGGTCTTCCCACTGCCAGAAGTTGCCTTCATTGACGCTGTAGACCGGCCCGTGCTCCGGGATTCTCAGGTTTTCCGCCGCCAGGATAAATTCTCCCAAACTGGGGTCGAGGGTAAACAGATGCACTCCTCGCCCAAGGGAATAGACCAACACCGTGCTGGGGCCATAGAGGACATAGCCCGCCAGCAGTTGCTGATGGCCATTCTGGAGTAGGTCTTGGGCTTGGCCATCCAGATCATCCCCCTGTTGACGGCGCACCGAGAAAATCGAGCCGACGTTGAGGTTGACATCCAGGTTACTGGAGCCATCCACAGGATCGTACAGCAGGGTATATCGGCCGATGGGGCAGTTCTCCGGGATGTAGTAAGGCTGCTCCATCTCCTCCGAAGCCAGGCGACAGACCAGCCCACTGCGCTCAAACACAGAGATAAACACCTGGTTGGCGTAGACATCCATCTGCTTAACGGCCTCACCCTGGACGTTGGTACTGCCGGTGAATCCCAGGGCATTTTCCATCAGACCCGCCCGACTCAGGTGGCGGGCAATCAGCTTGGCGGCCAGGCCAATGCGACTCATCAGGGCACTCAAGTCCTGGGCTTCCGGGGCAAAGGTTTGCAGTTGGTCTAAAACGTGACGGGAGAGGGTGATACAGTCCCGTTGCAAGGAGGGGCCAAGGGTCTGGGCAGCCGTGGGAACGTTGGACATAGCCGGTCAGTGCCCCATTGAGGTGTAAAGACCAAGGCAGCTACCCCAGTCCTGAGGTGATCTTAAAAACGTCATTCCACCCCTAGCCTCAACTTACAGGCAAGCTTCAGAAATGCCTGGGGGGGATGCCAACCGGCGGCAACTTGGGCAGACTAGAGGGTAAAGCCAGTCCTGTCCGAACCCCAGTCCTGCTTGAGGCTGAAACCTGGTTGTGGAGCCGTTCATCATGCGTAAGCACATTGCCGAAGCAGTCAACCTCCTGCTCACGGGAGCTGTTCTGGCCGGGGTGGCCTATGGGGGTCTCTGGGCCTACCGCAATTTCAACATGACCGAACAGGATGGTAAGCCACCAGGGCCAGATAAGGGTATTACTAATCTGATTGATGAGCGGGTGCCCAAGTAGGTCGGGGGTGGCCCTGAATGGGGGTGATAGGATGGGGCCAGGATTGCCAAGAACCATGTCTTTGCCCCTGTCTTCCCGGGTTTCCCTGCGCCCCCGCGGCCGCCACTTCTGGATCCTGGCTGGGCTGGTGCTGGCGGCTGTGCTAATCCAACAGGCCCTGATCGGTCAACTGGAATCCCCTTGGCCCGTCTGGCCGGCCGCCCTTTCTGTGGTCAGTGCCTGGCCTCTGTGGTTAAGCCTTTTGCCTTCCCTGGGTTTGGTGGCGGTGGTCGCCCAAAGCTGGGGAGTGGACTTGGGCCGGCCGGCCGAGCTGATTGGTGTGGGCGCGCTCCTCTACACCCTCGCCGGGCTGGGTTTAGCGCTCTATCTGGCGCGCCGCACTCGCCGTCGTTCCCCCAAGTGACCTATGGACACGAAATCCCAACTGTTGATGGCCGTTGCCACGAGTAACCGGGGCCTGCTCACTCGACCGGAGGAAAGCCTGGGGATTGCCAGCCTAGTGACTCAACTGGAAGGTCGTAACCCCACCCCCGCCCCCACCGGCCGGCCGGATTTACTGGATGGCTGCTGGCGCTTGCTCTACACCACCAGCTTGGATGTACTGGGCCTGGGACGGCTACCGGGGGTGACCCTCGGCCAAGTCTATCAGGT
>JACYLR010000003.1 GCA_015272465.1 Gloeomargaritaceae cyanobacterium C42_A2020_066 | reverse complement strand
TTGGATCAGGCGGCTGGCCAACCGCTGCCCTATCGCCACCTCACCCTGGTGGGGCCGCAGGGCAACGGCATCAGCATTACTCTGGCCGACGCCACTGAGACGCTCACCGTGGACGCCATGCAGGTACGGCTGCACCAGGAAACCCTGATCCTGCCCGTGGAACCGGACTTAGTGGCTGACCTGGACACGGTGCTGCTCTGGTTTCTGTTGAATGCCGTCACCTGGGACACGGGCGAAGAGTTCGAGGCCTAACCCAGAGCTTGCACAGGGATTGGGGCCATGTCTCCGGCTGAACCTCCAGACACCGATCTCCCGGCCGGCCGGTTTCTGGTCTGTGGACTGGGCAGTCTGGGCCAGTTTTGTGCTGCCAATCTCAAGGAATTTGGGGCGGAGGTGATTGGGATCGACAGCCAACGGCCGGCCCACTGGGAAGTGCCCCAGTTACCGGAATTACTCACGGATTTGCTCATTGATGACTGTCGGCGGCCCGAGGTGCTCATCCAGGCCGGTATTCAAGGCTGCCGCGCCGTCCTGCTGGTCACCAGTGATGACCGGGTGAATATCGAAACCGCCTTTGCCGCCCGCCTGGCCAACCCCCAGGTGCGGCTAGTGATGCGCTCAGCCAAGGAAAGCCTAGCCAACCTGCTGGGGGAGCAACTGGGGAACTTCATTGCCTACGAGCCGACTCAACTGCCGGCCTTGGCCTTTGCCCTAGCGTCCCTGGAGGAGGACATCCTCGGTTTTTTTGAACTGGATGGCGAGACCTTTCAGGTGGTGCAGCGGACGATCACCCCGGAGGATCCTTGGTGCAATCGGCGGCGGCTTTATGAATTGCAAGGCCGTACCCGGCGCGTCCTCGCCCACTGGCGGCCGGGCCAGACTGATCCTTCCCTAGGGGCGGTCAACCTCCAACTCCAAACCGGCGATCCGGCGGTACTCCTCCAGGCTGGGGATGTGGTGGTGGTGCTCGAATCCGGTGAGCTGAGTTGGCGGCCGGCCGCCCAGCGTCCCCGTCCCAAGGGTTCGCTCTGGCAGTCCCTCCGAGAGGCGTGGCGGTGGCTCTGGACGCCTAAGGACTGGCAGAAACTCTGGTTGGAGGGCGGTACCCAGCGTGTCGCCCTGGGGGCAGGGGGCTTTGTGATTACCCTGCTGGTTGTGGGTACCCTGCTGTTCCGGCTCGGTGACCCCGACATTCCCTTGGATGACGCCTTCTTTGCCAGCGCCACCCTTCTCTTGGGAGGCTATGGAGATGTCTTTGGCGATCTCGTGTCCGACCAGGGCATTCCTTGGTGGTTGCGTCTGTTCAGCCTGCTGTTGACCCTGGCGGGCATTGCCTTGGTGGGGGTGATTTATGCCCTGCTCACCGAGAACCTGCTCTCCTCCCAGTTCAAGTTTCTCGATCCCCGGCCGGCCGTGCCCGAGCGGGATCACGTGGTGATTGTGGGCCTGGGGCGAGTCGGCCGCCAGGTCGCTGAACTCCTCCAGCAACTGCGCCAACCCGTGGTGGGCATCACCAACCAGACGCTGGATGCCAGTGTCCTGCCCCAGATGGCGATCCTGCGGGGAGACACCAAAACCGTCATTGGGCGCGCCAACCTGGCCACCGCCCGCAGCATCCTCACCGTCACCGATGATGAACTGGAGAATCTAGAGGTCGCCCTCTGGACACGCCAGAGCAACCCCAGGGCCGGTCTGGTCATCCGCACCTTTGATCCCAATTTCAGCGATAACGTCGCTCGGTTGTTCCCCTATGCCCAAGTTCTGAACGTCTACAGCCTCGCTGCCGAAGCCTTCGCTGGAGCGGCCTTCGGAGAAAATATCCTCAGCCTGTTTCGCCTCGATCAGGACACAATCCTGGTGACCGAGTACCAGATCGAGGCCGAGGATACCTTGACGGGCAAGCTCTGTGGCGAGGTAGCCTACGGCTATGGCGTCGTACCCTTTTGGTTCCAAAGCCCCCGGGAAAGCCGGCCGTTGCGCTTTCCTAGCGACGATCTACGCCTCCATCCCGGTGACCGCCTCGTGATCCTCGCCACCAGCGCTGGCCTCCAGCGGATTGAATGGGGGAACATGGCGCTGCGCACCTGGCAGGTGGCGATTGAACGCATCCTCACCCAGGAAGCCCAGTTCTACGGCGGCAATGTGGTGGCTCAGATCACCGGATGTAGCCTGGAGGTGGCGCGTCATTTGATGACCCAACCCCCCGGTACCCCCAGCCCTGCGATGTACTATCCCCAGGCCCATCGCCTGGTACAAGAGCTGGCCAAGGTTCAGGTGATTGGCCGCCTCATTCCCCCTAACCCCTGAGCCAGGCCGGCCGGTATCGGAATGGGAAGAGATGGGTTAGGCTGGCTAAGAGTTCCACGGTGTGAGGAGACTCTGCGTGACCCGATTCTGGCTGCTGCCGGGAACCCTGGCGTGGCTCTGTTTGGCCACGGTCGCCCAAGCCTCCGAGGGTGAGGTTTCGCCTGTTCCCGTACCGGATGCTCCTGCCCCCGCCCCGGATATTCCTGGAGAAATGGCCCAAGCCGGCCGGCCGGCACCGATCCAACTGGAATCTATTGAGTTCAATGCCGAGGGTACCGAACTCCGCCTGCGTACCAATCAGCCTCTTACCTACTCCAGCAGTTGGAGTCCCGATGGCCAGGTCTACCGACTGACCCTGCAAAACACCCAACTCAGCGCGGCCGGCCGCCGCAGTCTCAACACCCAGGCCAATCCTTTGGTGCGTGTTGCCTGGCAACAGGTCGATGCCACCACCCTCGTCCTACTCCTCTATCCCACGGCCGCGGGCAAGATTCGGGAGGTGGTACACAGCAGCGCCACCATTGCCATTCGCCTCGAACCCCAAACCCCAGTTTTGGCCAGTACACCCCCTCCGGTGCCGCCAGTCAGTACAGTCCCTCCCAGTGTCCCCCCCCAAGCCGGTACGCCTCCCCCCGTACCGCCAGTCACTTCAGTCACCCCCCGCGTCCCTCCCCTAGCAGGTGTGTCCCCTAGCGGCCGGCCGTCTGGCTCCCCGCCGCTCCCCCCCAATGCCCCGGTGCAAGTCGATCCGTCGCCCCCCACCCAGCGCCTTACGGTGCAACTGGATACGGTTCCCCCTCCCGACCTAGGCCCCACCCTCGATCCCATCCGGCCCGAACGCAGTCCCGAACTGGAAGCTGAAGCCCTCGGACGTTCTGACCGGCTGCCCACCCTGACCGTCAACCTGCCGCCCCTACCCCCCCCACCCCCTCCTGCTGCTGAGAATCCCCTGGTGCGGCGACCCACTATCCTCACCACCGCCGATCAACTCAAACCGGGAGAAGTCACTCTCCGTTTCCTAAACCGCACCTACTACGGCCCTTCCAGAGCACGGGATGGCCTCGCCATTGCGCCCACCTTAGGAGTCCACTGGGGAGTCAGTAAAAACTGGGAACTGGGCCTTGATGCCCAAACCCTGGACAATTCCCAACCCGTCACCCAGGGGTCGTTCGATGTCCAGCGCGGCATTGTCGGGATCACCGAATCACCCAATATCTTTCAGGAAGTGACCTTTCAGGTGAAGCGCCGCCTCTGGCAAAACGCGGACGGCAACCTGATGTTTAGCGCTGTGGCTGCTGCTAGTCAGGGAGCTGCTAATCGGCCCTACACGTTTCAACGGCCTGGGGAACTCATCCTGGAGAATAACCCTGGTATCATTACCTCCTTAGAATTCCCGGTCACCTTTCAGGGGATTGACCCCCTCTCCATCGAAGGGGGGCGCTGGACAGTGACCGCCTCCCCCCGAGTTGCCTTTTTCCCGGAAGACCACAACATCGCTTTCCGGCGGCTCCCCGGCTCCACCGAAACCTTCGGGGCAACCGGCGGCCTCTCCTTAGCGGGCAGTTTCCGCTTTAATCAGCGGGTTTTGGCCTGGGGGGATATCTTCTTTCCCCTCTTCGGTAACAACTCACTGGATCGGGACTCCGGCGACCCTGACAAAGTGATTGTGTTCAACGCCGGTTTGCGCTACTTTCTCAACCCTCGCTTTGGGCTGGATGTATTTGCCTCCAACGCCCTGGGGAATACCGGGCCACTGGGCCTCGTAGGAGACACGGACTTAATTGCCTTCGGGGTTGGGTTTGCCTTCTTGCCAGATGTTACCCAAGCCAACCGTCGCTTCCCCGAACATTTTGGTGAGACAGTACAACCCCCCCCCCTGGAAATGGGGGGTTTTGGCTTTATTGATGGCGGTACGTTGCCCCGCCAGCGCTGGCTGACGACCCTCTATGGCGGCAGCCAGGGGGTACTGGGTTCCATGCGCTATAGCGTTTTGGATGATGTAGAACTCGGTCTGTTTGCCGATGTGGTCAGCGGTACGACCGATGAGGGCCTGGCGGGGATTTTCGGGAAAGTGCGGTTCCTGCATCAGGCAGAGGGTGACCCGGTGACCTTGAGTGCTGGTGTGACGGTAGCCCGTACGAATAACGTGTTCATTAACTACCTGAATAACAACCGCAACGAGTTTCAGGAACGGGGCTTCACCAAGAGTGGCTTTAACTTCACCAATGAGCAGGCTGGCGAGTCCCTCGTCTTTACGTTCTCCCTGCCTTTGTACTACCGCTTCAGTGACGCGGCAGCCCTCTGGTTCACACCCACGGTGGTCGGTGTACAGCGGGAAGGCGTGGAAGCGGCGGGCTTTAACTTGGGGGGCCAGTATGCCTTGGTGCCTTCGTTTAGCGTGATTGCCGAGGTGGGTGCCGATTTCCTGGGCCGCAATGTGTTTGAGGGCAACACGCTGACGGCGGCTATTCCCTGGACCGTAGGGTTACGCTGGCAGCCCTTTGCCCCACAGGATGTGAAGGCGCGCCGCAACAATCCGGGGCCTTCCTTTGACCTCTATGTCACCAATCGGGTGGGGGCATCGCCCTTTGAATACCTGCGGGTGCGGGCAGATGGGGAATTGGCCATCGGGGCGGGTGTGACGATTCCAATCCAGTTCTAGGGCTGTGCAGCCCTGGTAACTGGCTACAATCGGGGGAGTTCAGACCTGTCCCTGGCGCAGGGCGGAGGCGCGTGGCAAGACGAAGTTGGCTGGAGGTGGCGGAGTACGTGGCTCTGTTTGGCTCCTTCACCGGAACCCTGATTGCGCTGGTTTCCCAGCAGGTTGCGGCAGCGGCGCTACCGCTCTCGGTGTCTTTGCTGCTCAACTTGATCAATCGCAGCCAACTGGAGGATAGCCAGGAACAGACGACCCAAACGGCCCTGGATGCCTTTAGTCGCCGCTATGCCACGGATATGAAGTTCCTACGGCGACAGATGCAGGAGGCCCTAGCTACGCCGGAGCAGGTCAATCTGACTCCCTTGGAATCGGCCATTGGCGAGTTGCGTCAGGCTCTCAATCAGGCCCAGCAGGGGGTGGAGCGTCAACTGGCGGCGGCCGGCCGCAGTCTTGACCCCCTCCAAGCTCAACTGGCAGCACTCCAGGTACAACAACAGACTCTGGAAGCCAGCCTGTCCAGGCTGCAACAACGGGTGCAGGCCGGCCCCACGCCCGAAAGTCTGACCGCGGTGGCCAGCACCCTCGCTCAACTTCAAGAGCAGACGCGCCAAACTGAGGCGGCCCTACAGCAATGGGGACAGCAGGTTCAGGGGACAGGACAGGGGTTGGCGAAATTGGAGGCTAAAGTCGAGGCAGGGGCCACGGTACTGCCGGATCTAGCTGAGCGGGTGACGGAATTAGAGGCCGGCCGGCCGCAGTTGGTTGCCCTGGAAAATCGGCTGGAACAGGTGGATCGAGCCTTAGAAACCCTGGCAGAGGATGTCACACAATTGGCCCGAAACCCCTTAGCAGCGACGGTTACTGATCTGGAGCGCCAAGTGGCGGATTTGCCCCAACTTCGCCAACAGGTCAGGGAACAGCAGCTTGCCACCCGCCAGACCGAACAGGATGTCAATCAAGTTCGTCAGCAATTGGAGCAACTGCCAGGCTTAGTCGCTGACTTGCGGCAGGTGGAGCAGCAGGTAGCCCTGACGGCCGGCCGAGCGGAGGATGTGCAAAACCTGAGCCAACGCCTTGAGTCTCTGGAAACCCTGCGTGCCCAAGTCCAAGCCCTGGAAGCAGCCATGGGCCAAGTTCTGCCACGCACCAGCTTGCTGCCCCTACTGGCAGCGGTCGAAACCCTCTACCACGACCATCAGCGGCTAGACACTACGGTGCAACCTCTCGCCGATGGACTGAAAGTCCTCCAAACCAGCCTGGAGACCCTGGCCCAAGAGACGGCCGGCCGGCCGGGAGTCGAGACCATTGGCGAACTTCAGGATCGACTAGCAAACCTGGAGCAGCGGCTGAACCAACTACCCACACCCCCTGACCTTGCTCCTCTCCACCAGGAATTGGCGGCACTCAAGCAAACGCTCACCCAGATGCCTACCCTTGATCCGGCCATTCTTGCGACCCAGGACGCCCAACTCGGCAACCTCCAGAGTCAACTTGAGGTCGTGCAACGGCTAGTCAGTGACCTGGATCGGACAACCCTCGACCTTCAGGAATACACCCAAGACTTAGATCAGCGCCAAGCCAAACTGGATCAATTCCTTGGGCAAACTCAACAAACCCTTGACCGGTTACCTCTATCCATCGGTGAGGGCATTGCCCAGTGGGTGGACGAGATCAATCAACAACTCCAGCGGATCCAGCCCTTCCGCTACGAATTAGTCATCGATCGGTTTGGCAGTCGCGAGGTGCTACGCCAAGCCCTCAGCACGGCCCAAGCGCGTTTGGTCATGGTCTGCCCCTGGCTAAGTCAGCGCACCCTTGACCAAGGGTTCCTCCAGCAGTTGCGATCGGCACTTCAGCGCGGTGTTCGGGTCGATATTGGCTGGGGTGATCTCCGGGACTTGGAGGCTGGAGAACTACGCCGCCGGGCGGATGGCAAAATACGGGAAGGCCCGGGGCGATTCTCCTGGAAATACAATGCCCTTGGCGACCTAGAACAGTTGGAGCAGGAATTCCCTGATCGTTTCCGTCTCAAGCTCTTGGGTACCCATGAGAAATATCTAGTGGTAGACCAGAGTCAAGCGATGCTGGGCAGCCACGATATGCTAGCTGCTAGCAGTAGTCTTCCTGAACGGGAAGTTGGCCTGAAAACGGATGACGTCCGTCTTGCAGAGGAACTCACTCGCCGGTTTGACCGGGCCTTAGACCTAGACCAAGAAATGTCCATTTAGCATGGAAATACCAGGGAAGCAATCACCTATTCCAGATGTGCCTATCATTTGGGTAGCTTCCTACCCTAAGTCAGGTAACACGTGGGTTAGATTTCTGATTTTCTCCCTGATTTTCGACTGTATTGACCCAGATCGAGTTAATGATGTCATTCCTGACTTAAACGGCTTTTATATGGGCAATACGGAAAACATTGACGCCCTCGGCGGATTTGAAAGGCCCTGGTTAATTAAAACACATTTCTGCTTTCTAGAGTCTTTGCCCGGTTTCCATAATACAGTTGGTTCAATCTACATTGTGAGGAATCCCATTGATGTTCTCTTTTTAAACTTGAATTATCAACTCATTCTCCAAGCTGAGCAGATGAACTTATCAGTCTATGAAGTTGAAGATTTTAGTCAAGAATATATCCATAATTTTCTAGAACAGGGGGGCGATACAAGGTGGATGGCCCATGGGTTTGGAACATGGTCTCAAAACTACCTTTCTTGGGTTGAAGGGCTAGACAACTTCCCTCGCCTGGTAGTGCGGTATGAAGATCTTATCCTCCAGCCAGTCACAGAACTCCGTCGTCTTGCCGACTACCTGGATATTGCGACCACATCGGAGTCTTTGGAAGAAACGCTGAGGCGCTGTAGCTTTGAGTCCATGAGGGCCATGGAGGA
>JACYLR010000155.1 GCA_015272465.1 Gloeomargaritaceae cyanobacterium C42_A2020_066 | reverse complement strand
GAGACCCTTGTCGGATAAGATGTAAAGTTTTGTGTCTGTTTTCAACGCTTCTGGTTCTACGGATTGCACTTTCTGACATTATACAGATAACTTTCTGCACTTCTCTGAAGAACCTTTGCCTTAATGTGCATTTTGGCAGGTCTGAAATGAGTATTTCACGCCATCTTCACAATTTCGGGGGTAACATCCCACCATCCGCAAGTTACGGGGCATACCCTGCCACTCTAGCCCGCGGTTGACCTGAAAGGACACAGTTGTGTACCTAAGGAGACAAGGGGTGAACCATGGATAACATCGATAGCCGGTTGAACTCGACTGCTCCTGCTCTGGCAAAACTGTGGGCACAGAAGTATGTCAAGGGTCTAGCCCATTACGCCTGGGAAACAACCGCAAGCCCTGCTCGAGGGCCGGACGACACTGCAGCTCACCTCCTAGAAATTCTCCGGTTCGCCAGCTCCCAAGCCTGGTCAAAAACTGAAAGCTTACTCTCCCAGGAAATTCAGCGCCACCGGATTGCTCCCAGCCTGATCGACCCCTGGCGAATTGCCAACGACAGTCGGCGGCTATTTGAAAAGGCAGCCGAGAACTACAGCAAGCAGGTTGATCCCCAAGTGTTTTCGGGGAACATCGCCGCAGACTGTAACCAGATTCGGGATCACTACACGGAGCGTGACCCGCGGGTTCTGGGCTTCATGAGTATGCAGTTCCACTACACTGGCCAGATTCTCCTAGAGCAGGTGGGGCCAGAGGAGCGGAGGGTTCTGAGCAACTACCTCAAGGTCATGGATGATCACCTCTACATGCCCTTGGGTCGATGCTATCGTGCAGCAGCCCAACACGACTATGATGACCCCGTCCTGCAAGCAACTCGTGAGATTCTGCCCCAGACGACAGAGGTGGCCGAGTCAATCTGTGCTGAAGTTGCACAACGCTTCCAGGGCTACGAGTGCCAGCACGGCTCACTGGATAACTTGGAAATTCGAGTTTCCAGTGTGCGAGATACAGAGATGTTCCAAGTTTATCTGGCACTCTGCTTGCTAGAGGGGGACTTACGGGCTGTCCAGCAGGAACTCTTTCCTCTGTGTGTCATGCTCTACCCACCTCTGAAAGTGCATTGGGGCCTTGTACGTACCCTGCTGACCCTCTTGGAGCAGAAACTGCCCTATCACCTAACAAGTGTTAATTACGAGCTATGCCTGCCCGTGCTGCGGGGCTTCCAAGACATGTTCTCACCGGATGTCTTGCCCGACGATGACCCCACCTGGAACCAACATCCCGACACAGTGCGCTATATGAGTGCTGCCCAATCCCTACTTAAGGAGTTGACCGGTTCTTAACTGAGTTGACTGCAACGCCCAGCCTACTTTTCCAGGCGTACCAAATACCACTGCAAGTATTGGCCTGGCCCCAGGTCAAGTTCACAGGCTCGATCCAACAGGTACGTCACTTGATCGGCCACGGTATCCAACCGAGCCAAGTCGGGATCGCCCACGGCCGGCCGGGACTCTAGCACCGCCATCAACTTTTGGCGTAACTCAGCCGCAGTCATCAACATCTCCGGCCGGCCGGTTTCGAGGACAACGTAGTGATCTCCTTGATACATCAGTGGGTCAGCCATCCCCCCTCCTGCGGCCGCGACCGCAACTCGGCAGCCATCAAGCCGTGGGGGCCAACCGCTTCCGCAGGGCCTCAGCCCGCCGTCGGGCCGTGCCATTGCTGCCATCTTGGGCTAGGGCCTGATCGTAGGCTTCTAGGGCTTGGGCCGTCAGCTTTTTCTTCTCGTAGGCATGGCCCAGATTATTCCAGGCCGTCACGTAGTCCGGTAGCAACTTCAGGGCATCCCGGTAGTGACGAATGGCCACATCGTATTGATCCTGTGCAAAGCAGGCATACCCCAGGGCATTGCAGACCCGCGCCCGGCCGGCCGCATCCTCCTCCGGCCAACTCCGGAGGGCCTTTTGCAAGTAGCCGGCCGCCTGACCGTAGAGCTTCTTGCGTAGATAAATGCCCCCCAACTCATAGAGCGCGTCCGGATTGGCTTCCCCCTGAGTCACCTGGTTCTGGAGGCGATTGAGCGTGGTTTCCGTCGCCCGCGTCCGCAGCACCTGACGGATAACCAGGCCGGCCGAAACCGCCAGCAACATCACCAGACAGACAACATAGGCCAATTGCAGGGAATTTTCCATAGCCAACCGAGGACAAGCACCCGTTATCAGCCTAACCTAGCCGTTGCCCCCTGGAAACCATAGGGTATGATGGACGGTGTGTTGATGTGGGTTCGGTAAGGCAGGGTTTGACGACCCCAGCACCTCCAGAGCAATTCGCGTGTCCCGCCCCTGAACCGGTTCGGGCTGCGTCCACCGACAATACGACCGCCTTCTCCCAGCTTCGTGTCAAGGACTCCACTCGTATGACCATCTACGTTGGCAACCTGTCCTACCGGGTCTCGAAGGAAGACCTACAGGAGGTTTTTGCTGAGTACGGACAGGTGAAAAGCGTCATCGTGCCCATGGATCGAGAAACAGGCCGGATGCGCGGCTTTGCGTTTGTCGAACTGGTGGACGATGCGGCCGAAGACCAAGCCATTACAGCCCTTGACGGTGCCGAGTGGATGGGGCGGCAGTTGCGCGTGAACAAAGCACGACCCCGGGAAGCTAGTGGTCCCGGTGGTGGCAATCGCCCGACCCGCTAATTAGTCCCTCCCCCACCTGGGATTCCCAAGGCTCCCACAAAACCGGGGAGCCCATTTTCATCTGACCCTTTTTACCCCAGAGGCCCCATGGCAAAACGACGTAATCCGAAGAAGGAAAAAGCCCTCCGCAACAAAGCCTACGCCCGCAAGTTCAGTAAACGGGCGACGTCCACCCGCGGCGGCCGCTTCCAACGCCGGGAAACCCAAACGGGCCAAGACACTGAAGGCACGGGGGCTACCTAGCCTGCGAGATTTGACCTTTACCCAATCCTCTGGCCTTAGCTAGGTGTAGCGAAGCCTGAGAGCGGCAATTCCCTGGACATAGCCTGTCCGGGGAGGTTTCCATTTCAGGGTTCAACGGGCTGGACAGCGACAGAGACCCTGCACCACAATCCCCTGACCTCTGGAGTCTGAGAGCCTCCTCCTGGGTTGGCTCGGCCGGCCGGCCCGAAAACCCCTAGTCCTACGGGGGATCACGCCAAATTCTGATAAACTCTTAAAGAAACGTAAAGTAGTCATAACCATAACCCATGAAGCTATTGGTGGTTGGAGCCACTGGCACGTTGGGCCGGCAGGTGGCGAAATGTGCCCTAGAGGAGGGGCATCAAGTTCGCTGTCTGGTACGCAACTTTCAACGGGCGGCCTTTTTGCGGGAATGGGGCGCTGAGTTGGTGCGGGCCAACCTGTGTGTGCCGGAGACGCTAGCGCCAGCCCTAGAGGATATGGAGGTGGTCATTGATGCCGCCACAGCCCGTCCAACCGATAGCCTGAGTATTCGTCAGGTGGATTGGGAAGGGAAACTGGCCCTGATCCAAACGGCTCAACGGGCTAAGATCAATCGATTTATTTTCTATTCGATTCTCCACGCTGATAAGTTTCCCCATGTGCCGCTGATGGACATCAAGCGGTGTACTGAGGCTTACCTGGCTGAATCGGGGTTGCCCTATACGACGTTGCAGTTGGGGGGCTTTTTCCAGGGTCTAATCGGCCAGTACGCCATTCCAATCCTGGAGGAGCAGGCGGTGTGGGTGACGGGCGAATCAACACCCACGGCCTACATGGACACTCAGGATGTCGCGCGGCTGACGTTGCGGGCCTTAGTTACGCCAGAGACCCAGGGCCGTACCCTACCCTTGGTGGGGCCGCGGGCGTGGACCTCCGCCGAGATTATCAAGCTGTGCGAACGGCTGTCGGGGAAGCAGGCCAAGGTAACCCAAGTACCCTTGGGGGTGATCAAGGCCGGCCGGCAGGTGTTGCGCAGTTTCCAGTGGACATGGAACATTGCGGATCGCCTAGCTTTTGCTGAAGTGCTGGCGGGGAGCTATCCGTTCACAGCCCCGATGGAGGAAGTCTATACCCTACTAGGGGCAAATCCAGATGACGCCACTACGCTGGAAGCCTATCTTCAGGAGTATTTTGGCCGTATTCTCAAGAAGCTGAAGGAACTGACCTACGAACAAGAGAAACAGAAGCGTAAAAGAAAGAAGCCTTCACCTTTCAAAAGGTGACTGAACCGGCAATCTGAGAGGTTTCCTATGCTACTGTGCTTTTCACAGAAGCGGCCCCGACACGTTTGGTAAGGCTAGCAACGTGGCCAAAATTGGCATTATCTTCAACGACGCTAAGGCAGAAGCAGAACGCATCGCGGGCGAACTGAAGGAGACCCTGAGTCGCTTGGGTCGCCAGGTGGTCTTGGCTACCGGATCCAGTGGCCTCTTGGGCTATGCCCAACCCGGCCACCCTGTCTGCCACACGCCCATCGACCAACTGATCCCGCCCGGTTTTGACGCGGACATGTTGTTTGCGATTGTCCTAGGCGGCGATGGTACCGTGTTAGCGGCCGGCCGGCAGTTGGCCCCGATTGGTGTGCCCCTGTTGGCGATCAACACCGGCCACATGGGTTTTCTAACCGAACTCTACCTAGAAAAACTTCCCCAAGCCCTCGACCAGGTGCTGGCAGGGGACTACACGCTGGAGGAGCGCACCACCATTGCCGCCCAGGTTTGGGAACAAGGGACACTGATCTGGGAAGCCCTGGGGTTAAATGAGATGGTGCTCCACCGAGAACCCCTAGCCAACCTTTGCCACTTTGAGGTGGCCGTGGGTCGCCATGCCCCTGTGGATATTCCTGCCGATGGGGTCATTGTGGCCACACCTACCGGGTCAACGGCCTATGCCCTTTCGGCAGGCGGCCCCGTGATCACACCCGGCGTTGGGGTTTTGCAGCTCATCCCCATTTGCCCCCACTCCCTCGCCTCCCGTGCCCTCGTCTTTGCTGATGGAGAGCCAGTCAGTATCTGCGCTGCCAATCTGGATCAGTTGGTCATGGTGGTCGATGGCAATGCCGGCTGCTACGTGCTGCCTGGCAATCGAGTATGCGTGAAGCGTTCAGTCTATCCCGTGCGGTTTGTCCGCCTCCAAAGCCCGGAGTTTTTCCATATTCTGCGCCAAAAACTCGGCTGGGGGATGCCTCACGTGGCCAAGCCTAGGTTATCGACGGTTCCACCTCGCTCTTTCCCGTAACCTGGATGCCTCAAAGCATGCCTAACCAGCTAAAAAGGTGCCCCCCAGAGGAGAGCACCTAGGACTGCTAGGGTTGTTCCCTAGCCCAGCCTGGATCGTAGGTAACTAGCTCAGCGCCACATGGGTGCTGTCATAGCTGAGCCGAAAGGTTGGCTGAATTTTCCCTTGGATCAGCCCGCTGTAACCCTCAGCACTGGCCTGACCCACCTCCGCCGCAGCCCGGCTCAACATCGTTTGCTGCCGGTTGCGGATTTGGAGTGTCCGCCGCATCATCAATTGCCGTGCCCGTTCTTGCGTATCCATAACCACACCCTCCGAGTGACGTTTTTTGGTCGTTGCGCTGACGAATCGATTCCAAACCCTCTTTATGTATCTAATTATACAGTTTTTGGCAGAGGAGTCAAACTCTGAGGGGGGCTTTTTGGAATTCGTTACATGAGCCAGCCCTAGAGGCCAAGACGGTAGCCCTTGCCATAGACGGTGTGAATCAGGGGGGCTTCCCGGCCGGCCTCGATCTTGCGACGCAGCAGGCGGATTTGGGCTGCTACGACGTTACTACTGGGGCGCATCTCCTCAGGCCAGAGGTGTTGGTAGATGTGCTCATGGCTGAGGACTTGGCCCGGGTGTTCCATCAACAGAGCCAACAGGCGGGTTTCTTTGTCGGAGAGGGGGATGGAGCGGCTGCCGCGCAGGGCAAGGCGGTTGTCTGAATCGAGCACGAGGTCTTCCACTTGCAGGCGGCTGTCCGAACGGCTATCTGGGTTTTCTAACAGGGCCGGCCGGCGCAGCAGTGCCCGCACCCGCGCCGAGAGTTCGGCAAACTCGAAGGGTTTGATCAGATAGTCATCGGCCCCGGCATCCAGGCCCTCCACCCGATTGGGGAGCGTGTCGCGGGCGGTCAGGAACAGGATGGGGGAGCGGCACCCGGCAGTACGCAGGTGGCGGCAGAGATCTAGGCCATTCATCTGGGGCAGCATCCAGTCCAAGATCAGGAGATCAAAGCTGGTGGACTGGGCCAAACGATAGGCTTGCAGACCTTCGTGGGCAACCGTGACCTGATGGCCCTGGTGTTGCAGGAGTTGGGCCAAGGGTGTGGTCAGGTCGGTGTCGTCGTCCACCAGCAGGATCTCGGACATTGCGACTCAGGAGTGGGCAGGGGAAGGAGTGGGTCAACTATACCAAGGGTCGGCGACTCCGACGGGAGAACTGGGGATGTCTCTCAACCCGCCCGTTCGTAGCGCAACCCCGGCAGCGCCCGCACCACCCCCAGGAGTTCTAACTCTAGGACGAGGGTCGAAACCTGGTTGACGGGCAGACCGGTGGTGGCCACCAGGGTATCCAAATCCAGGGTTTCGGTGCCAAGGGCTTCCAGAACCTGCCAGGCAGCCGGCTCTAACTCAAGCGCCGGTGGTGGAGGTTGGGGACGGCTCGGCGTATCAAGGGCTGGCGTATCGCCCAGCAGTTCCAAGAGGTGATCCACACCCAGAATTACCTGGGCACCTTGCTGAATCAACTCCAGGCAGCCCTGGGACTGGGGGTTGTCCAGACTACCGGGCAGCACATAGACATCTCGGCCGTAGTCAGCAGCGAACTGGGCAGTAATCAGGGCACCGGAGCCCGTGGGAGCTTCGGTGAGAATCACGGCGCGACTGAGGGCGGCAATGATGCGGTTGCGGCGGGGAAAGTGCCCCCGGTCGGGGGGTGTACCGGCGGGATGTTCGCTGACTAACAGTCCCTGGGTGGCGACCTCGGCCTGAAGGTGGCGATTGCTGGCTGGATAGACTTGATCTAACCCAGTGCCCAAGACAGCCAGAGTGCGGCCGGCCGCCTTCAGGCAACTGCGGTGGGCTTCGGTGTCGATGCCTTCCGCCAACCCCGAGACAATCGTCCAGCCTTTGTGGGTGAGGGCTTCCACGAGGCGCTCTGTCCAGCGGCGGCCGTAGGGACTGGGATGACGGGTGCCCACCACGGCCACTGTAGGCGCGCGGCCGGCCGCTTCCGTGGCCAAGATCTGGCCCTGGGTGTAGAGTACCGGCGGCGGGTCGGGCAAAATCCGCACCAGATAGGGATAGTCCGGGTCGGCAGGGGTCAGAAACTGGGGGTTGCGGCCCTCGTGCTGATCCAGGAATTCCAGGGGATGGCAGGTGCGGCGTCGTTCCTCAATGCGTTGGATCAACTGTGATCCCAAGCCGGCCACTTGCCCCAGTTCGGTGGGGGTCGCCCGCCAGGCGGTGATCAAATCGCCAAAGGTCTCCCGCAGCCGCTGGAGCAGGATCGGGCCAATCCCGGAAATCTGGGCCCAGGCCAGCCAGTAGGCGCGTTCACTCTCCATAGGGCTAGCTGGGGACAGCCATACCTCGCTGCACGGCCGGCCGGGCTGCCAGGCGCGCCACCCAAGCGGCCAAGTGGGGATAGGAGTCGAGGCTGAGGCCCTGAAACTCGTGGATGGCCACCCAGGGATAGAGGGCAATATCGGCAATGGAGTAGTCCCCGGCCACGTAGTCCCGATCCTGGAGACGCTGGTTCAGTACCCCGTAGAGGCGCAGGGTTTCCTTTTCGTAGCGGGCGATGGCGAAGGGAATCAGCCCCGGCGCAAACCGCTTGAAATGGATGAGTTGGACTAACATAGGCCCGACGCCCCACATCTTGAACATCAGACACGCCAGCACCTCAAACCGCGGTCGCCGATCCGTGGGCAACATCCGGCCGGCCGTTTCAGCCAAGCAGATCAGAATTGCGCCCGATTCAAACAC
>JACYLR010000063.1 GCA_015272465.1 Gloeomargaritaceae cyanobacterium C42_A2020_066 | reverse complement strand
ACTTTGCGGATTTGGTCGTAGGTATTGAGGTCCTCAATCCGGTTACTGAGCCACATTTGGCCGTGCAGGGCCTCCATCCGAGCTGGACTGATCGGCGATTGGTAGACGTGGAGGTTGAGTTGCAACCGCTGGGTCAACTCTTCCGCAAAGCGGTAGGTTTCCGGGGGTAGATAGCCCGTGTCTACCCAAATCACCGGAATATCGGGCACAACCTGGGTGGCCAGATGGAGCATCACCGCAGCCTGAATGCCGAAGCTGGTACTTAGGACTAACCCCGGCCCGAATTGCGACGCGGCCCAGGCCACAATCTGAGGGGCCGGCCGGCCGTCGAGATCGGGGTTGATGCGGGGCAGATCGAGGGAAGGGCAGGAAAGGGCGGGAGATGCTGGGGAGGTAACCAAAGCCTGCTGCTCCTGGATATCGGGAACACTCTAGCGCAGGAAAACCCTATCCCTAGGGGAAAACCCTAAAACCCGATAGACTAACCGTAGTTTAACCGGCCGCCGCAAGCTCCGTCAATCGGCCGGCCAAGCCTGGGTGATGTCCCACCCCAACGATTGAAGCATCTGGGCCAGGAGGGGCACACTCAGGCCAATGACGTTGCTGGGGGTGCCCACCAGGTGTCGAATCCAGAGACTGCCCCGCCCTTCTAGGGCAAAAGCTCCTGCACAGGCGAGGGGTTCGCCAGTGGCGATGTAGGCATCAATTTGGGCATCTGTTGGGCTGGCAAAGTGCACCTCCGTGGTTTCGGTTTGCACCAGCCACTGGCGGCGGTTCAGGTCAACCAGGGCGTGGCCTGTATGCAAATACCCCACTTGGCCGCGCATCCGTTGCCACTGCTGCCGGGCGGCGCTAAGGCTTGCAGGCTTGCCGTAGACCACACCGCCCATCTCCAGTACCGAATCACAGCCCAGGATCAAAGCGGGGGGGCGGGTCTGGTGGGCCACAACCTCAGCCTTGGCCTGGGCCAGCCGCGCCACCAGTTGCCGGGGATCTGGATCCTGAATCTGGGATTCATCAAAGTGGCTGGGCTGAATCTGCACCACAAGACCGACGTTCTCCAGCAAGCGCCGCCGGGCCGGCGAAGCAGAAGCCAAAATCAGAGGAGGCATGATCATCCGTCGTAACCCCAGTAACGGCACAATCCAGGAACGTCTCACGGCCGGCCGGTGTAGCCACAGGCAGGACTAGGGCAGAGCCAACCTAGACCCAACTCTGGAAAAAGGATCGCCGGAAACGGGCCAGGGTGGTGAGGGGGATCTTCTTGGGGCAGACATCGGCGCATTCACCGTGGTTGGAGCAGGCCCCAAAACCCTCCGCGTCCATCTGGGCAACCATCTGCTGCACCCGCTCCTTGGCCTCGGGCTGGCCCTGGGGTAGAAAGGTGTACTGACTGACCTTGGCGGCCACAAACAAACTGGCGGAACCATTAGGGCAGGCGGCGATGCAAGCCCCACAGCCGATACACTCGGCCATCGCCATTGCCTGCTCGGCAGCATCCCGTCCCACCGGCAGGGCATTGGCATCCGGGGCGCTGCCCACGTTGACCGTGACATAGCCTCCCTGGGCCATGATTCGATCTAGGGCACTGCGATCAACAACCAGATCCCGCACCACCGGAAACGGTCGGGCACGGAAGGGTTCAACGGTAATCCGGTCGCCGGAGCGAAACTGGCGCAGGTAGAGTTGGCAAGCGGTCACCCCCGTTTGGGGGCCGTGCGGCCGGCCGTTGATCACCAGGCTACAGGTACCGCAAATCCCCTCCCGGCAATCGCTGTCAAATTCTACCGGGCGCTCACCCTGGGCCAGCAGCGATTCATTGAGCAAATCCAGCATCTCCAGAAAGGAGAGGTCGGGGGACAGGTTATGTAAGGTATAGCGTCCCCAGGTGCCGGGGGTTTCGGGGCCAGCCTGCCGCCAGATGTGCAGGTGCAGCATTAGGGCTGTGGTCATGGCCCGGTTGGCAAACTCAGGGCAAACAGGGTGAGGGTTCCCACCATCCCCAACCCAAAGGCCAGGGAACGGCCGGCCGGCCAGTTGAGCAGGTACATCAGGGGATAGAGGGTGCGCCCCACCAGATGCACCCCCACCGCCCAGGCCACCAGGGGATCAGTTTGGCCCGTGACGTAGGCCATCAGCGTCGCAATCCCAAACAAGAGCAGGGCTTCAAACCCATTTTGGTGTGCCCAAGTGGCCCGCTGAGCGTAAGCCGGCAGCTTATCAACGATGGCGCGGGGGCGGCTGAGGGCGTCTGGCCCCACCTGAATCCGGCCGGCGACAACGAAGAGGTAGGGCAGATAGACAAGGCCAGCGGCCATCGCAAGACCATAGAGGAGTACCGTGGGGGTCGCCACTGGCAAAACAGGCAAATTCATGGCGCAGCTTGGGCGTGGAAATTGCTCCCAGTCTATCGATTCCCCCTCCCCCACTGAAGTTCGACTATCTACCCTAAAGGAGCAGGCCAATCCTATCCAGGAATACCCTATGCTGCTTACCCCTGAAGACATCACCCAGCGCGTCGCCCACCTCCCGGAGTGGCGACTAGAGGGGCAGACCCTGCGCCGGGACTATCGTTTCGCCGATTTTATGGCGGCCATTGCCTTCGTCAACCGCGTGGTTGAACCCGCCGAAGCGGCCGGCCACCATCCAGATATCACCATTTCCTACAACCGGGTCACCCTCATCCTGACCACCCACGATGCTGGCGGCCTGACAGCCAAGGACTTTGACCTCGCCACCGTCCTCAACAGCCTTACCTAGGTTGATAACCGGCAATTATGTTCGTAGTGATACAAATCACAATTAATGAACAATCTCGGCCGGCCGGCCGCCGCCTCGAAAACGCTGGAACCCCTGCGGACAAGGGGGTGAGACGCTTTGCATCCAGGGGTTGCCAGTTTGGTTAAGACGCCTTAAACTGGACAGCGGGCAAGCTAAGGCTATAGCCTGTACCAGTACATGACCGTCACTGTACCAGTACATGACCGTCACATGTACCGTTATCTCAAGGTGTGAGGTGAACATGAAAACCTTTTTGCTGAAGTCTCTCCAGTTCGGTTCCGCTAGCCTCGGCTTGGCACTTCTTACGGGCGGCACTGCCTTTGCTGGAGAGCCTGCTGCCACGGTGAGCGGCCTGTCCTCCTCTGCGGCTTCCCTGGAACAAGTTCAAAAGTATTCCGGCGCTGAATTCGATTACGCTCAGGTGACCTCGGTTTCCGAGTTTTCCGATGTGAAGCCGACGGACTGGGCCTTCTTGGCTTTGCAGTCCTTGGTAGAGCGGTACGGCTGTATCGCGGGTTATCCCACCACCCCCCCCACCTACAAGGGGCAGCGGGCCATGACTCGTTATGAGTTCGCCGCTGGCTTGAACGCTTGCTTGGATCGGATCAACGAGCTGATTGCCGCTGCTGTCGAAGACAAGGTCACCAAAGAAGACCTGATGAAGGTGCAGAAGCTGCAAGAAGAGTTTGCAGCAGAGCTGGCCACCTTGCGGGGTCGTGTGGACAGCCTGGAAGCTCGCACTGCCACCCTGGAAGCGCAGCAGTTTTCTACCACCACCAAGCTGGCTGGCCAAGCCATCTTTGGTGTTCAAGGTGCCTTTGGCGGTGATGTTGCTCTTCCCCGTGCACCCCTTGGCCGCTTCCTCAATGAGTCGACTCCTGGCACGAATGTCCAGGACAACACCACTTTTGGATACCGGGTCAATCTGAACTTCAATACCAGCTTCACTGGTAAAGACTTGCTGGTTACCACCCTGCAAGCGACTGACCTACCATTTGGTAACTTTGCAAACTCGAATAGTGCCATTGCTGCTACTGGCACAAACAACGCTGCCCTCGGCTATTCCTTCCTGAATAATACGAATGGCGGCAACGTCGGCATTTACTGGTTGACCTACAGCTTCCCTGTCCTCAATGACAAGGGTAAGGTTGCCGTTACCGCATACGGCGGTGGCATCAACGACTATGTGGATACCCTTAGCCCATTCAACGATGATGGACAGGGTGCCCTTTCTGCCTTTGGTCTGCGCAACCCTATCTACAACCAAAACCTGGCTGTGGGTGTAGGCCCGACCTTCACCTACTCCTTCGGCAAGGATGACATGTTCAACATTGCCGTTGGTTACCTTGCTCAGGGTTCCGGTGGTACGGGTGCTTTCGCCCCCACTGATGGTTTCACGGGCAGCTCTTATACTGCTTGGACCCAGTTCACCGCATATCCGATGGAAAATCTGGGCCTGAGCCTTCTCTATGCCCACGGTTACAGCGAACCTACAAACGCTCTTGACTTCGGTGGTGGTGTTGGTACCAACTTTGCTAGTGCCTGCTTCCTGGCTGGTATAACCTGCCAAGCGGATAGCGTTAGCTTGCAATTTAAGTGGCAGGCGATGAAGAACTTCATCCTGTCTGGCTGGGTCGGCGGAATCTTCCAGAGTGAAACTGGTAACACCCCTAACTTTGGGACTACCTCTCTGACCTACGCCTTGGCTTTCGCTTTCCCTGATGTCGGAACTCCTGGTAGCCAAGCAGGCATCATCGTTGGGGCAGCTCCCTACGTAACTGACCGTAGTGGTGCCGCAACTGCCCAAGGCGCTGATGACGTTCCTCTGCTTGTGGAATTGCACTACCGGTGGAAGGTTAACGAGTACATCTCGGTTACTCCTGGTATTTACGGTGTGTTCAATCCCAATGGCAACGAAGGAAACGACGCTGTCTATGTGGGTGCCATCCGTACCACCTTCAGCTTCTAGGCTCTCAATCGCCTAGCAAACCCGACCTAAAGCCCTGCCCATGTGGTGGGGCTTTTCCTTTGCTTCACTCAGGTAGCACCCCCGGAGTCGGGCAAGCTAGCCTGAATAAGGCAGCATTTCACTGGATAGACAATGGCAGTCGAACGCTGGACAGACGAAATGCTTGACGAACTTGCGACATCCGTTCGTGAGCTAAGGTCTTCTGTGAGTGAACTCAGCTCTGGAACTGCTGAACTTAGGAACTCAATCCGTGACCTGCGGGAGGAATCAAAGGAACAGGGCATCCGCTTCAACGCCTACCAGCAAGCCTCCCAGTGGGTGGTCAATCTGGCTTTTGGATTGTTGGCCACGGCAATGATCACAACCATCGTGACTGCCGTATTCCGCTGCTAAGCCCTTGGCCTTTGAGTGAATTGCTAGCCTGTCAATGCTGATTCTCCATTACACCTGTCAGGTTCTGACCCCTGGCGTGGGATTCCCGATAGGCGCGAGGCGTGGAGCCAGTGGCTCGCCGAAAGTGGCGCGTCAGATGACTCTGGCTGGCAAAGCCACAGCTTAAGGCAACAGTCGCTAGACTCAGGGTCGCAATGGGTAGTAATGCTTTAGCTCGCTCCACACGTTGTCTGAGGATGTACTGGTAGGGGGAAACTCCGGTCGTGTGTTTGAAGAGACGACAGAAGTGGTAGACGCTCAAGTTGGCTTGGGCAGCTAAGGCAGCAATGCCTAGGGGTTCCCCTAAATGGGCTTCAATGTAGGTTAGTACTGCTTCAAGTTGGACAGGCGAAAGACCAGGGAGTGTCCTGATCCTTCGCCTCAAGAGTTGTACATCCATGATGGCAAAGCGTGTCAAGGCTGCTTTTTTAGCCCATGTCAAAGATGAGGGCCTCTGAGTGGGGTGCTGTGCCGGTCAGGCTTAGAGTCTCTGCCCCGCTGAGGCTGAAGCCATCACCTGCCTGTAGGGTTTGCTCATTGACTTGCAGAGCACCCTGGGCCACTTGAACCCAAAGCTTCCGGTTTGCTTGGGTATTGAGGGTGACCGTCTCTGCCTGTGCCAAAACTGTGGCGTAGAGATTGACATCCTGGTGGATAAGTACGGAGCCGTCTCGGCCGTCGGCAGAGCCAATGAGACGTAGTTGGCCATGACGCGTGTCTAGGGGAAAGAAGCGTTGTTCATAGCTGGGTCTTAGCCCCAACTCGGCCGGCCGAATCCAAATCTGGAGGAGGTGAACCGGTTCACTGTTTGATGCATTAAATTCGCTGTGGCGAATCCCGGTGCCAGCAGTCATCCGTTGCACATCCCCTGGACGGATGATCGAGCCGTTCCCCAAACTGTCCCGATGCTCTAAGGCACCAGAAAGGACATAGGTCACAATCTCCATGTCCTGATGGCCGTGGGTATCAAAACCGCCGCTGGGCGCAACTCGGTCCTCGTTGATCACCCGCAGGGGGCCAAAACCCATAAACTGTGGGTCGTAGTACTGGCCAAAGGAAAAGGTGTGGTGACTGTGGAGCCAACCAAAGTTCGCAACGCCCCGCTCAGCGGCCGGCCGTACGGTGGTGTTCATCCTAGACCTCCTAAACACCCTGCCCTGAATATCTCAATGCTTAGGGCATATGGGTTAATACTGATTGTGCATTGAAATACTGGCAAATACAATATGCTTTTCTATAAACAGAATGTCTCTTGAGAGGTGACAATGCTAGATAAGTTTCAGGCGATGCGGGCCTTCACTCAAGTGGTCACTCACCGGGGATTTGCAGCGGCCGGCCGGCAGATGGGTCTGTCGCGCTCAGCGGTCAACAAGCTAGTGGCCCAGTTGGAACAGGAATTGGGGATCCAACTCTTGCACCGCACCACCCGTTTGGTACAACCCACCGAGGCCGGCCGGGCCTTTTACGAGCGGTGCCTGGATATTCTCAATGACGTGGCCGAGGCTGAGCAGGCGGTGGCCCAACTCCAGGCGGAACCACGGGGGGTGCTGCGGCTCAATGCGCCGATGAGTTTTGGCGTGCTGCATCTATCGCCCCTTTTGGCTGAATTCATGGCCCACTATGCCCAAGTTGCTGTCCGATTGACCCTGGAGGATCGGTTCGTAGACCCCATTGCTGAGGGGTATGACCTGGTTGTGCGGATTGGGCCGCCGGTGGAAAGTGCCAGTTTGATTGTGCAAGCGGTCACCACAGTTCACCAGATCATCTGTGCTGCACCTGTGTATCTAAAGGCCCATCCCGTCCCCAGCCATCCCCATGAACTCACCGAGCATGTGTGTTTGGAGTACGGCTACCAGGTCACAGGCAGTGCCTGGCATCTCACCGCTGGCTCAGAAATCCTGCGGGTTCCCGTGGCCGGCCGTTTCTGTGCCAACAATGGCCAAGTGTTGCGTGATGCGGCGCTCCAAGGGTTGGGCCTGGCGCTCCTCCCCCACTTTATTGTGGCCAGTGACCTGGCGGCCGGCCGTTTAGTGCCCTTGTTGACGGACTATCCACCCCCTACCACCCAATTGAGTGTGCTCTATCCAGTAAATCGGCACCTCTCAGTCAAAGTGCGGTTGTTGATCGACTGGCTGGAGCAAAGATTTGGTCAAGCTGAACTTTAGGGTTAACCACTTGTGGAGGTACTGGCCCAATAGTGATCTCGATCCGTTAAACAACCGACCTAATCTTTGATGATTTCCTGTGGGCGGGTCAGGCTAGTGTAGGGTTCCCTGTCAGCTCGGAGAGAACCCACCTAGGCCTGCTTTCATCACTTGTTGATGGCTGCCCGAGGCTGAGCTGCGGCGAGAGTTGAGGGAACGACTGGCCACCCGGGCACTTGCTTCAGAATGACGGGATGTGCATCCCAGGAACTGAAGGGTATCCCCAGGGATAAACGCCCCTCTAATCGATCAGAATATTCTCGCGGCTCTCTTCGGGTAGATGAGACCATTCTAGATTGGGCATCCGTTCAAAAGCCTGTTTGAGGGAATCCTCCCAGAGCTTACGCACCTTAGCCAAGTAGGGATCGCCCAAGCGCAACTGAATCTGATGGCGGATTTTCAAGCTATCTCGTCCATACATCACCAAATCCACCGGTGGGCCTACGGAAATGTTGGACTTCATGGTGGAGTCAATGGACAGTAAGGCGCACTTGGCAGCCTCCTCCAGAGGAGTATCAAAACTGAGGGTGCGATCTAGGATGGGTTTACCGTACTTGGTTTCCCCAATTTGCAGAAAGGGCGTTTCCGGGGTGGCGTGGATAGCATTGCCCTGAGAGTAGACCAGGTAGAGGCCGGG
>JACYLR010000092.1 GCA_015272465.1 Gloeomargaritaceae cyanobacterium C42_A2020_066 | reverse complement strand
GGGGTGCCGATTTCCTTGGCAAATTCGGCCCGCTTCAGCATTTCCTCGCAGGTGGCGGCGGTGACGTTCAAGTAGTGACCTTTAACCTCACCGGTTTCAGCTTGAGATTTCTCAATGGCTTCCTGGACAAACAGGAACCGATCCCGCCAGCGCATGAAGGGCTGGGAGTTGATGTTTTCGTCGTCCTTGGTGAAGTCGAGTCCGCCCCGCAGACACTCGTACACCGCCCGACCATAGTTTTTGGCCGAGAGGCCCAGCTTGGGCTTGATGGTGCACCCCAGCAGCGGCCGGCCGTACTTGTTCAGCTTGTCCCGCTCGACGGTGATGCCGTGGGGAGGGCCTTGGAAGGTCTTCAGGTAGGCCACTGGAATCCGGAGATCTTCCAGACGGAGCGCCATCAGGGCCTTAAAACCAAACACGTTGCCCACAATCGAGGTGAGCATGTTGGTGACCGACCCTTCCTCAAACAAGTCGAGGGGGTAGGCGACGTAGGCAAAGTATTGGTTATCTTCACCGGGCACCTGCTCAATGTCGTAGCAGCGGCCCTTGTAGCGATCCAGGTCAGTGAGGTTGTCAGTCCACACGGTGGTCCAAGTCCCGGTGGAAGACTCCGCCGCCACGGCAGCCCCAGCTTCCTCCGGCGGCACCCCCGGTTGCGGCGTCATCCGGAAACAGGCCAACAGGTCTGTATCCTTGGGGGTGTAGTCAGGCGTGTAATAGGTGAGGCGATAATCTTTGACGCCTGCCTGGAAGCCAGATTGGCTTTTCGTGCGTACGGCCATAGGTCAACATCTCCTTGGAGGCAAATCCCGCAATTTCGACGAGCTTGAAATCACACTACCATCGCGAGGTACATAAGATACCATCATGTTTTTTATATGTTCAATAATTTCTGGTGATTACGAGACCAAGCAGGATCGGGGCCAAAATTCCTCGATCCCTAACAAACTGTAACGCTGTGTAAATCACGGGTAGTCGAGCACCGCCGCCCTGGATCGTGACCGGAAATGCGTGCCGGCCGGCCGTTGGTTCGCAGCTCCTTACCCCAGCTCAAAGCCCTTACCCTTGGGCTGACGTTACCCCTAGCACGATGGCCCAGCGGCCAGAGCATTCGCTGAGGCATCTGAATCCGTAGGACGCGCTCCCCCAGAGTCTCCCATTCCCCAGGCCATTCTCCTCACTTTGACAAGCCCCCCGCGGCCGTTTCAAAGCCGTGATGCCATAGCCATCTGCGTATCAAGTTGAAGCATATTGACTCGTGAAGGGGGTCGGCGACCAGCTTCTCAATCCACCAGTGCAGCCGAATGACCCGGCTAGAGTTCGTTTGCAATGCTACGGAACAGACCCATCCCAACCCTGCAGGCCCAGCACCACCGAAGTCAAGCGGCTGTTGGGTGGCTCGACATGCGTGAATCGGCTAGACAGTCGTGATGTCCTTCTGCTTGACCTCGAGGAGTTCCTCAATTTTGGCAATGTATTTATCCGTCAGCTTCTGGACACTTTCCTGGAGACCAAAGGCTTCATCTTCAGACAGTTCACCAGCCTTTTCCCGTTTACGGATTTCATCCACCGCATCCCGCCGCAGGTTCCGCATCGCTACCTTGCCCTCTTCTGCCAGCTTGGCAACGGTTTTCACCAACTCTTTGCGGCGCTCGGCGGTTAGGGGGGGGATATTGAGACGGATAACACTCCCATCATTATTAGGGGTCAGACCCAAGTCGGATTCGAGCAGGGCTTTCTCGATCAGTTTCAAGCTAGAGCGGTCGTAGGCCTGGATCAGAAGCGTGCTGGCATCTGGGGTCGAAATGTTGGCTAGGGAGCGTAGGGGTGTGGCTGCACCGTAGTAGTCTACAGCAATCCGATCCAGCAGGGAGGCATTAGCACGCCCCGTCCGTACCGTATTAAATGCCCGCTGGGTTGCCTCCAGACTGGCCTGCATCTTCTGTTCTAATTCAGCAGATTTCACAGTCACCTCCCACAAGTGTGCCAATGGTTTCGCCCTGGACAGCTCGCCGGATATTACCGGGGACAGCTAGGTCGAAAACAATGATTGGAATATTGTTGTCCTGGCAGAGGGTGAGGGCAGTCCCATCCATGACCTGCAAGCCCAGGCTGAGGGCATGGCTGAAAGTCAGGCTGTTATAGCGGGTTGCACCTGGATACCGCAATGGATCCGCGTCGTACACCCCATCCACTTTAGTGGCCTTGAACACCACCTCCGCATCGATCTCAGCCGCCCGCAGGGCTGCGGTGGTATCGGTGGTAAAAAAGGGATTGCCAGAGCCACCCCCGAAGATCACAACTCGGCCCTTTTCTAAGTGACGGATGGCCCGCCGCCGGATGTAGGGCTCAGCCACCTCCTGCATGGAGATGGCAGTCTGCACGCGGGTGGGAACACCCAACTGCTCTAGCCGATCCTGGAGGGTAAGGGCATTCATCACTGTGGCAATCATGCCAATATAGTCTGCCGAAGCCCGATCCATGCCCTGCCCGGCACCTTTGACGCCCCGAAAGATATTCCCGCCGCCCACAACAATGGCGGTTTGCACGCCAGCAGCGGCTACATCTGCGATCTCACGGGCAATCGATTGCACCACCTCTGGGTCAATTCCAAATGCCTGCTGGCCCATGAGAGCCTCACCACTGAGCTTGAGCAAGATCCGCCGATAGCGGCTGCGCATGGGAAATCCCTGGCCTCCGAGTTGCCACCTAAACCCTATGCATCTTACTACGCCAGGGTTCGGCTGCGATGCCCCCTGGAATTCAGAGGGGATGACTTTCTGTTAGTCGTGCAACCTACGGACAGTTTACGGGCGGGGGTTCTGAAGTAAGACAGTGGTTATCCATCAGTGCAAGCACTAGGCAAGTGGCTGGACATTAACCGGCAGCTAGAAGGGCATCGCTGATTTCCAGATTAGAGGTAACGCTCTGGACATCTTCTAGATCTTCCAGCACCTCCAGTAGCCGGATCACCCGTCGGCCGAGATCACTGTCCTCAACCAAGGTGGTGGTGGTGGGCTGCCAGCGGGTTTCGGCTTCCTGGATGATGTAGCCCTGGGATTCAAGGGCTGAGGCCACCTGGTCTGTTTGGTCAGGTTCAGCGAAGACCTCAGCTCCATCATCGGTAAGCTCATAGGTCTCAGCTCCTGCTTCAGCGGCCGCCAGCAACAGGGCATCCTCTTCAATCGGGCCGGCCAAGGTGATCACACCGCGCTGCTCAAACATCCAGCCCACACAACCCGTTTCCCCCAGGTTGCCGCCGTACTTGTTAAAAGCTGCCCGGAGATCGGCGGCGGTGCGGTTGCGGTTGTCGGTGAGCGCTTCGATCAACAGCGCCACACCGGCCGGCCCATACCCTTCGTAGCGCACGGATTCCATTTGGTCAGCGTCACCCCCCAGGGTTCCAGCCCCCTTGGCAATGGCCCGTTCAATGTTGTCGAGGGGAACTCCGGCGGCCTTAGCTTTGTCGATGGCCGTCCGCAGACGAAAGTTGGCATCTGGATCGGGGAGACCACTCCGAGCGGCGACGATGATCTCCCGGGACAGGCGGGCAAATACCTGGCCGCGCCGGGCATCAACTACTGCTTTCTGACGCTTGATCTGCGCCCATTTACTATGACCAGCCATGGTGCAGCGGGGGAAACACGCCTAGGAGGATAGTACGGCTATCCTAAACCTGAGAGCTAGACTGAGGGTCTTTCTATGGGCACTGAACCGACAGCCGCGGGGCGCCGCCATAGGCAACGGGTGGCAAGGGCCAGAACAACGGGCTTGATTGCCGGTTTGCTGCTGATGACCCTTGTGGGTGGGTGTAGCCGGCCGGCCGCCCTTTACCAGGAAGGGAAGGCCCAGTTAGACCGAGGCGAGGTGAGTCGGGCTGTGAAAAGCTTGACCCTTGCCCTGCGGGAGTCGCCCCGCAATGATCTTAAGTTACTGTTCGAGATTTACTCCCAGCGGGGGCTGGCCTACATGCGCCTGAATCAGTACGAAGAGGCGCTGGCGGATTTGGACGCGGCCCTTGCCCTCAAGCCGGACGACCCGGAGACCCTGCACAACCGGGGTCTGACAAACTTGGCCTTGGGACGTGCCATGGCGGCCCGGGAAGATTTTGAGAAGGTGGATGAATTGGGCGGCCGGCCGAAGTGAGTGGCTCTTGTCCCCGTTGGCTGCCCTTGAGACTTGAACTGGGCTAACGCTTCGATCCCCTCGATGACCGGCAAGTTCATGGGAGACAGACGGATAGGCTGGTTCTCTCGTCTCTGGTCATTGCTAAAGTCACCGTCTAGACTCAAGGCATGCTCCGGTAGGGTAAGCGTATGGGCTTCCTCGCAAAGTTGATCGGCCTAGGCATGACCGTAGCTGGCCTCTATTTCCTCGGTAGGAACATTCGGTTCACGAGCTATTACTCAAACTTCTGGTGGGGGGGGATGGGGGCTGGCCTGTCGGTGCTGCTGCTCATGGTGGGGGTGCTGATGATCATCCTGGGGCCACGCCAGGGACGGGCTTTTGGATGGTTCCCCATTGCCCTGAGTATTATCCTGATCTTTCTCACCAGCCGGGTCACCTTGGCCCCCACCAACCTCTGGGAGTTTGTCTTGGCCTTTGGCTGCCTGACGGCCGGCCTCAAGCTCACCCTCACCAGTAAGCTGGACTAGGGCTTTCGCAGGGATTGTCAATGGTTTCCGATACTGCCACCCTCGCGGTTCTAGACAGGCTACGGCCGGCCGGCCTCTGGCTCCTCTGGCTCGGTTTCATCCTTTACGCGTTCCTGTTGGCGCCTCCTGACCAACCCGACACCCTGGGCTTGATCCAGCGTCTCGTCCAGGGCGATGTGGCTGGGATCAATCCCCTGATTGTGGCCCTGTTCAATTTGATGGGGGTGTGGCCGGCAATCTACGCCAGTGTCCTGTTGATCGACGGTCGCGGCCAGCGCTGGCCGGCTTGGCCCTTTGTTTTGGGATCCTTTGCCGTCGGGGCCTTTGCTCTGCTCCCCTACCTGGCCCTGCGCCAGCCCAACCCCCAGTTTGTGGGTGCGAAGGGAGGGTGGCTGACCTGGTGGGACTCCCGCCTCAACGGCAGCCTGCTAGCCCTCGTTACCCTGGGGCTACTCACCTATGGCTTCAGCCAGGGCAACTGGGCCGATTTTGTCGAGGCTTGGCGCACTAGCCGGTTCATCCATGTGATGAGCCTGGATTTTTGCTGCCTAACCCTGCTGTTTCCCCTGATTCTTCGGGATGATCTCCGCCGTCGCAGTCTGCACCAGCCCTGGCTCTTGGGCGGGATTAGCCTGTTGCCCCTGGTAGGGCCAGTGCTCTATTTAGCCTTGCGTCCGCCCCTGCTTCGGCCGGCCGATTGAGGAGTTTACCAGTCGATTTCACACATTTGTCCAATATGGGGTCGTATCCTTAATTCACGGGTGCTTGATGCAAATCCTTGCCCAACGGCCTCTCGCGATAGTTTATGGACAGTCTTTTGCAGAGCCTTCTTGACTACCAGCACCAATCCGCCACAGGTGTCTTCCGGGTCACGGCGGGTCAGGAGCAGTGGCAGCTCTACCTCTTTTTCGGTCGCCTACTCTACGCCACGGGGGGACGCCATCGGGTACGTCGCTGGGCACGGTACCTGAAACTCTACGCGCCCGCCTACCGGCCGGCCGAGCTAACCGCCGCGGTCGATTCTCCCTGGGAGTACACCCTGATTGCCCAAGGACTAGCCCAGGGGTATGTCACCCTGTCCCAGGCCAAAAGCATCGTCCAGAGCAGTGTTCAAGAGGTGCTGTTCCACGTCCTCACGACTGAGGATGCCCAGACCGAGTGGCAACCCGAATCCCCCCTCACCCAACAGATTGTCCTCATTCAGATTGACCGTGCCCTTGAGGAAGCCCGCAGTCTGCACAGTCGGTGGCAGGAAGTCCTGAAGCCTGTGCGGGGCCTGCTGCGCCAGTTCTCCCCTGACGTTGCACTCCACCTCCGCCACCCGGAATCCCTGAGCCGTCAAGTTTCACCCCAGGTGCAGCAGGTTTTGACCCAAATTCTGGATGGCCAACACACCCTTTGGGATATGGCGGCCCTCACCAAGCAGTCCCTACCCACCGTGACCCGCTTCCTGCTCGATTTAGTGCAGCAGAGTATCGTTGACCTGACGGATATTTCGGATTTGCCAGCCCCCGTCACCCCGCCGCCGGTGGCGACAACCACAGCACCCGTTGGTCCGTTAGTGGCCTGTCTGGATGACAGTCCTCTGATCCTGCAAACCCTGGAGCGCATCCTGCGGCCGGCCGGCTACCGTACCCTGGCTCTCCAAGACCCGATGGCCCAGATGGCACTGCTGCTGGAACACAGACCTGACTTGATCCTGCTCGACTGGGTGATGCCCAACGTCAACGGCTACGAACTCTGTGGCCTGCTGCGCAAAACCGCTGCCTTCAAAGACACCCCAATCATTCTCCTCACGGCCAACGAGGGCCTGATCAACCGGACGCGGGCACGGTTGGCCGGTGCCACGGAACTGTTGCAAAAGCCAGTGCGTGAAGGTGAACTGCTGCAACTCTTGGAACGCTTCCTGCCCCGCGCCGCTCAAGCGACAGTGCCACCCCAGCCCGTTGGCCGGACAGGAACAATTGCTCCACAGCCCTTGACTCCCGTCGAGGTCAATGAGCAACCCCAAGATATTGCCCAGGAGACCGCAGCACGGGTGGCTGACCTGTTGAAGCGCTACGCCGCCGGAGAACGGGAGTTTGGCGGGTTGAGTTTGGTGGGCGCCGATTTGCGCGACCAAGACCTGAGCGGCGCCAACCTCAGTCGTGCGGAACTGATGCTGGCAGACCTGAGCCGATGTCAGTTGGTAGGGACGAAGCTGGTGGGGGCCAACCTGATCGGCTGTGAACTCCAGCAAGCCAATCTGGAAGGTGCCGGTCTCACGGGTGCCAATTTGATTGGGGCTGACCTGAGCCAAACCAACCTCAACTACGCGGATCTGGGGGCTGCCAACCTGAGCACGGCCAACCTGCGGGGTAGCCGTCTGCGGCGGGCAAACCTCAATGAATCCTTGGCGTCGGGGGCCGATCTGGCGGAGGCTGACCTGGGCGGGGCCAAACTGTATGCGGCCAACCTCAATCGTGCCGACCTCTCCCAGGCCAATTGCAGCGGTGCGGACTTCACGGGAGCTAACCTCTGGCAGGCCACGCTAGACAATACCAATTTGGAAGGGGCAGACCTAACTGGGGCGGTGCTACCTTCCTGAGTTGCTAGCCTGGGCATTACAGAACCCACAGGTCGGCCATGGGAAACGGGCCAGAACAGGTACGCTGCGATACGCCCTTCGGGGTTGTCACCGACCGGCGGCTGTTCTACTTTGCGGGCAAGCACATCGGTGTCCCAGGTATCCAGCGCCAAGTTCCCCTAGAGCACGTCCTGTCGGTGCGCCTAGAACGTCGCCGCTTCATAACAGAAGCAGGGATCTATGGGCTACTCCTCGCAGCACTTATCACCGTAAGCTGGGCGGCCGGCCGGGGCTTCGTGGTTGTGCCCCATGGGAAACTCAGTCTTGTGCTAGCGGGGCTAGCGGCCCTTGCACTCATCTGGGGGATCATCCATAGTCTGCGCCCCCACCCCAAGGTCGTGCTCACGTTTTCTCCCCCGACCCAACCCAACCTCCTAGCCAACCTTATTGCTAGGGTTTTCCCGCCTGAAACCTGCGTTATAGCCTGGGGCAGTCCTCAGGAAATGACCGCTGCTCACTGTTTTGTCGCCACTCTCGACCACATCTTGCACTACGACCGGCCGCTAGCTCATCTGTTGCAAGTTGCTCAGGCCCACCAGGGCCAATTGACACTGGCCACAGCCCTTGCAGAAACAGGTCTGGCTGCCCCTGACCTAGAGAGCCTGCTCACTGATTTGATGCGCCAAGGCCGAGTCGATGTCGGCAATGCCCCCGACACGGGGGTGCTGGTTTACACCTTCGTGGATTTGATATAGCCGATTAGATTAGGAATGCGACACTCTATTTCCACAGTAAGCACGGACAAT